>DATNOU010000102.1:0-23004 GCA_035601195.1 Gaiellaceae bacterium
CGCCGCGGAAGCAAAGCTCGTCGTCGAGCCGGCGACGCTCGGCTTCGGCCGCGCGAGCGGCAAGGCCTGGAGCACGTCGCGCACGATCACGGTCAGGAACGTCTCGCGCCAGACGCTCGAGATCGGGTTCGCGTCCGTCGCCGACCAGCCCTCCGCGATCGGCTTCACCGCCGAACCGTCCCACCTGAATCTCGTGCCGGGTGCGTCGGCCCAGGTGACGCTCGGGATCTCCGCCGCGCAGTTGAGCGTCGGTGCCAGCGGGGTTCTCCTCGCGACCGCCGACGGCGCCCCCCCGGCGCGGGTGCCGTGGGCGGTCGGCAATCGCCCTGTCGGGTCTGCACCGCTCGTCGGATCGGTCAGTCTTTCCAACTGGGAGTTCGAGCCCTCGAAGGCGGCGCCTGCGGTGCTCGCGTTTCGCGCCGGGCGCGCCGACTCCGGTGACGGGGAGATCGAGCCCGTCGGGCTCCTTGACGTGGAGCTCTGGACTCCAGAAGGCAAGAAGCTCGGTCTCATCGCCCGTCTGCGGGATCTGCTGCCCGGGCGCTACGCGATCGGCCTCACCGGCCGAGACGCGCTGGGCAAGGTGCTCCCCGCCGGGATGTACGTTCTCAGGCTGCGCGCGCAGCCGGTCGACGCGGACGACGGCACGCTTCCGTCGACTGCCCAGACCGTCATTCGCATAAAGGAGCGCTCGTGACGACTGTCGAGGCACCTCCTTCCCACCTGAAGGAGAACCCATGGGAAATGGCCAGGAGCCAGCTGCGACGCATCGCGGGGCTCATCGACGTGAGCGACAGCATGCTCAACGTCCTGCTGGAGTGCAAGAAGTGCGTGTCCGTCTCGATTCCGACGCGGATGGACGACGGTTCGGTGCACGTTTTTGAGGGATTCCGCGTCACGCACAACGTGGCGCGCGGGCCCGCGAAGGGCGGCATCCGCTACCACCAGGACGTCACGCTCGAGGAGACCAAGGCTCTCTCCATGTGGATGACGTGGAAATGCGCCCTGATGGGCCTCCCGTTCGGCGGCGCCAAGGGCGGCGTCGTCGTCAATCCGAAGGAGCTGTCCGAGGACGAGCTCCAGCGCATGACGCGCCGCTACACGAGCGAGATCATCAACCTGATCGGGCCGGAGGTCGACATTCCCGCGCCGGACGTCGGAACGGGGTCGCGCGAGATGGCCTGGATCTTCGATACCTACTCGATGAACAAGGGCTACTCGGTGCTCGGCGTCGTCACGGGGAAGCCGCTCGAGATCGGCGGGTCTCTGGGCCGGGTCGAGGCGACCGCGCGTGGCGCCGCCTTCTGTATTCGGGAGGCACTGCGCAAGGAGGGACATGAGGTTGCCGGGCGGCGTATGGCCATCCAGGGGTTCGGCAACGTCGGCCGCAACCTCGCCCTGATCCTCGCCGACCAGGGCGTAAGCATCGTCGCCGTCTCGGATTCGAGCGGCGGCATCTACAAGCCTGACGGCCTCGACGTGGCCGCCGCCGTCGAGCACAAGCGGACAAACCGTTCGTTCGACGGCTTCGAAGGGGCGGAGGCGATCACGAACGAGGAGCTTCTCATCCTCGACTGCGACGTCCTCGCTCCGTGCGCGCTCGAGCAGGTCGTCACCGCCGAAAACGCCGACAGGGTGAAGGCGCGCATCGTGGCCGAGGGAGCGAACGGCCCCGTCACGCCGGAGGCCGACCAGATCCTCGACGAGCGCGGCGTGCTCGTCCTTCCCGACGTGCTCGCCAACGCGGGCGGCGTCGTCGTTTCCTACTTCGAGTGGGTCCAGGGCCTCCAGGAGTACTTCTGGAAGGAGTCCGAGGTGAACGCGAAGCTGAACGACATCGTCACGCGAGCGTTCGCCGAGACGTGGCGGGAGCACGAAGAGCGAGATATCTCCATGCGGCAAGCGGCGTACGCGATCGCTGTCGGACGCGTCGCCGAGGCGACGATCACGCGTGGCCTCTACCCGTAACCACCGGGTCACGCTCTTCCACGCAGCCGACTGCCACCTGTGCGAGAGCGCCCGGCGGGTGCTCGCCCAGGCGCGAGCTGAGCTCCCGTTCGAGTTCGAGGAGGTCGACATCACCGACGACGCCGACCTCGAGCGTCGCTATCGCGAGCGCATTCCCGTCGTCCTCGTGGACGGCGAGGAAGCCTTCACCTACTTCGTCCACCCGGACGGGTTGCGGCGTCGCCTGGGCGGCTGACGCTTGCCAGGCGCCTTCGTTCTGCCGGCGACCGCGGGGGCCGTGCAGTTATCCTGGGACGCGATGGCCGTCCGGGTCGCAAGCGAAAGCGAGGGGCGCACTCCCGAACGGCTCACCGTTGGAGTCGCCGCCCGTTTGAGTCAGTACCTCCGTGTCCTCACTCAGGCGCGCAAGATGGGCGAGGAGCGGATCTCCTCCCAGGAGATCAGCGAGTACACGAACATCAACGCGACCCAGATCCGCCGCGACCTGTCGGCGTTCGGCAAGTTCGGCAAGCGCGGCGTCGGCTACAACATCGACGGTCTCATCGCCGAGATCCGCAAGATCCTGCGGACGCAGGGACAGCACAACATCGCTCTCTTCGGCGCCGGCAGGCTCGGCCAGGCGATCTCGAGCTCGACGATTTTCGCCGACCACGGCTTCAACATCGCCGCCGCCTTCGACACCGACACGGAGAAGGTCGGCCAGCCGATCGGCAACTCGCGCATTCGCGACTACCGCGAGCTCACCGAGGTGATCCGCGAGAAGAACATCATCGTCGCGGTGCTTGCGGTCCCGCCAGAGGCGGCCCAGCAGGTCGCCGACGACGTGGTCGAAGCAGGCGTGAAGATCATCTTCAACTACACGGAGGCCCTGCTGCACGTCCCGTCCGACGTGACGGTGCATACGACCAGCCCTGCGGTTGAGCTGCTCTACGCGCTCTACTTCTACCTCACGTGATCGGGCGTCCGGCCTTCCGCGTAACCACGCGGAACATCGGCCCTAGCGGCGCCGCGCGTCTACGCTCGTCTACCGCGCCAGCGCCTCGACGCGGCGACGGGAGAAGCCGCCGCCGCTCTGAGCCGCCAGGGGTGTCGGCAGAGAAGCGGCAAGATCGGACAGGTCCCTAGCCTGTCTGAGTGGGGCGGGCCAGAAGCTTCTCCGGTTAGACTCTGAACATGTCGCTGACGTGGGGTGGGATCAAGCGGCTCGTTCGGCTGCAGGCTGTAGCCGACCAGTTAGCCGTCATCGTCCACCAAGATCAGGCCACGGCCACCGGCGGCCGTGGTCTCAATCTCAGCGTCATCCTCGATGAGCTGATCGACGAAGCGCATGAGGCACTCCGAGACGCCGATCCCGACCTGACCGAAGAGTTCAAGCGCATCGTGACTGAGAGTAAAGCTGCGCGGCTGCCCCTCGCCGCGCGCGCCAGCCTCCTTGCGAGTTGGCTCGACGGAGCGGTCGAGGCCGAGACGATGGAGGTCCGCATCCGTATGGGAGACGATCGACGGCTACGAGGGACGCTCGTGTCGAACGCAGTTAATCGCGGCTAAGGAGGCTCTGCGGCGTGGAAGAATTTACCAACGGCATATCCCACAGCATGGAGGACAGGATGAACGACAAAGCTACGAAGGACACGACCAATCCCAAGCCCACCGCCCTTCCTCCGGAGGTACTGGATGCATCCGACCCGCCGACGGTCCCGGCGGAGCGACCGCTGCACCTACGCGTCTTGGGAGCAATGATTGATGGGCAAGTCGACGAAGCGCGGGTCGACCGGGCGCTCACGTTTGCGCAAGAGATTTACGAGCTCGAGACTGCCAATGCTTCTCTCGACAACTATCGCTCGGCGTCCTGAGGGCTGAATCCGAGCCCCAGCTAGCCCAGCAGGCGATTCGGCAAAGATAGCCGCTTTCCGATTCCGATTTTGGGCGTCTTCCTGACCATTGCTTTTGCCTAGCCCGGCGACGGGCAAGATCGACACTGAGGCTGGAGAGAAGAGGCCGGGGCGCCTGGTCCTACGGCTGCGGCCACCGTAGGCCCGCTCCCGGGGTGACAGGCAGAAGGCTCGCCCCGACCTCTTATCGAGACGGTCGGCGCTCGCGGCCGCAAACTTGAGCGCTCGGTCCGGGCGGGCGCGTGCGGCCCCCACCGGGCGGTCGTGGTGCGGCGACGCTGACGGCGGCGCTGCTGATCCTGCTTACGACGATAAAGTGTGTGCGGCTCCCCTCGTCTACCCACCGTCTACCCGGACGCGCCGAAACCGGGGGAATCAGGGGGACGGCGCTCCTATCGGAATCTTGAGAATCCCTGCATAAGCGGGTTTCCCCCGGACGCCGACGGACGCGGTTCAGACGTCGCTGCCTTCTACCTCACGTAATCGGCCCGGCCGATAGTCGGGTTGCCCCGTCTACCCCTCGTCTACCGAGACGCGGCCTGCATTATCTCGGCACGCTTGTTGGCGCGATAGCCATCACCGTTGCCAGCGAGCGGCCGGAGCATGGCGGGCTACGGGCAGCTGCGTCTCTAGCCGTTCTCTGCAAGCGGTCTGTACCGGGCTGCCTTGAGAATCAGGGTGACGAACGTGAGCTTCTCGCCGCCGACCATTCCAGTCACCCGCCAGCACCCCTCGGTCGGAAAGGAGATTCCACTCGGCTGGAAGCCTTTCATCCCGTAGCCCGAAGGAATGAACGCAGTTAGCGGCGGAGCGCTTGCATCTAGCCTGTGGCCCGTGATCGCGAGCTTCCCTCGCACCCCCCGGTACCACGGCCATTTCATCCCCACGGAGCCGTCGGCCACGACGTAGCTCGGTTCGGCGATGACGACGTTGTGCGGCCACATGGCGGTCCACATCGCCCCGTTTCCGTGATTCATCCCCGTTGCGTTGTCTGGCGGCGTCCGCTCGTTCGGAAGCGTCAGAGGGCACGTTCCCTTGACCTGCGCCACCGCATCGGCGTTAGGACCTGCGGAGCTCGCCTGCGGCGTTGGGGACTGGACATGTGTCGCGTCGGATCTACCAAACCAGCCACCGAGGATGGCGGATGCCGCGACTAGGAGGAAGACGCGAAAAGCGGGCACACTTGTCTTACGGCCGCCGTGAGGGTTCCGTTCCCGGCGATGGGGTGGGGGCGGCCGCTACCTTCGAGCGCCCGCGCGCGTTCGGGTCCCGCGCCAGGCCTTCTCGCGAAAAAACGCCCTCGTTCAGGGGTACCCCGCAATTCGGGGGATAGGGCATGACGCCTCGTTTTTGCAGACCGCGTCTGCCCGCCGATGCAGGCGGCCTAGCCTCGAAACTCCTGGCCCTCGGCTTCGAGCCGAGCCTTGTCCTCAGGCTGCACGGGGGTATGGAACCGTCCGGGGATGTACCAGCGGAACGCGCGACCGAGGGTGCTTCGCTGACAGATGCACTCAGGCGGGCAACCGCACCTGAGTCCGAGCGGGTTGTGAATCCGCGCAACCAGAGACACGGCGGGAGTCTACGCCCGTTTCGTCAAACCCTCGTAGGGCCCCGTCCTGTTCTGTAGGCAGGATTCAGTTGATGAGGCTTTGCCGCGCCTGGGGCCCCAAAGTCGCCAGATCGGATGACATCACTCGAAAAGAGCTAAAGCCTCCTGGCCCTGCGGTCGAACTAGGGAGTAATCAGAGGGGGAGACAGGTCATCCTCGGGAGAGGCCGCAACTTCCGAGGTGCGAGTACCTTCTCCCCCTCTTTTCTGCTTTTTAGGTTGTGTGGACGCGGTCAGACGAAGCGTCGTTGGAGCACGATCACGTTGGCGACGAAGGCGCGCGTCTCGGCATAGACGCCGTGCGTCCGAACCGACCAGGGACCCTGGTTGTAGGCCGCGAGCGCCCTCCGGGGCCGGAAGTTGAACTCGTGCAGCAGTTGGTGGAGGTAGGCCACGCCCACCCTGACGTTCCCGTCCATAGTCCGTGGCACCCGGCGCCCGATGAGGAACATCTCCACATACGACCAGGTCCCAGGCGTCACCTGCATCACTCCCCAGGCACCGGCGGAGGAGCGAACGTGCGGCTGGAAGCCTGATTCCATCCACGCCAGCGCCTTCACGAGCGACGGCCCGACGCCGTAATGGCGCGCCCAGAAGTCGAGCGAGGCTCGCACGGTCGAGCGCGTACCACCGACTCGAGCCTCAGGCCTATGCGAGACGGCGCGGACGCCGAACGCGCGCAACGTCTTTGGCCCGACGATTCCGTCAACACCGAGATGCCGGGCGCGCTGGTAGCCGCGCACGGCGCGGGCCGTCACACCCGTGTAGCGCCCGTCCACTATGCCCGGGTTGAACCCCTTTGCCCCCAGGAAGAACTCGAGGCAGGCGACGTCCCAGCCGATTGAGCCGCGCAGGAGCGGGTGTCGGCGCCCGAATAAGGGCCGTCCGAGGCGGCCGAGCTTCCCGCGCGTGAGCGGCCCCGCGACGCCGTCGACGACGAGGCCCGCGCTGCGCTGGAAGCGGCGCACGGCCTGCGCCGTGAGAGGCCCGGCGATGCCATCGATCTCACCACGGTAGAAGCCTTTGGTCTTGAGAGCGACCTGGAGGCCGGGAATCTGGGGGTTGGTGATCGCGTGCGCCCGCGCCGGCAGCACCAGGGCTGCGAGGACGGCAAGGCACGCGACGAGTCGCCGCGAGCGCATGGGAGGGCGAATTTCGATGCCCGAACGGAGTCTCCTGCTAGCAGGGTCTGCAGTAAGTCCGCCCGGTCAGTCTCCCCGGCGTGGCCAGAACAGTCATCTGCAGCCTGCTCATGGTCGCCGTCGTTGCGCTCACCTCCTGTGGCGGAGACTCGACCGCCAGCGGAACGGTCGCGGACACCGATATCAGCATCGAGACGACCGACATCGAATCCCTCTCCGTCGGCGCCGAGCAGCAATGCATCGAACGCCTGACGAAAGTCGTGGCATCGACTACATCAAAGAGCACGACGTCAAGGTCGATGACGCGTCCTCGGCCATCTTCGCGATTGAGAACGCGATCTCCGAAGTCTGCGCGGCCATTGACTCCGAGAAGGGAGTCCACGCCGCCGACCACGACGTCGTTCACATGGTCGAGGACAAGCTCGCGGAAGGCTGAGCCTCGCCTCGCCTGGGCCGAAAGCCCAGGCCCGTATCATCGGTCCCGATGGGCCGGAGCCTTCGAGAGCGCATTCGTAACCCGCTCAACTGGGTCTGTAACTGCGACTCAAGCTGCTGGTGTAACACCACGCGGTGGGGCAGGGCGATCATGTGGTACATCCCCCCGCGCTTCCACCGCTTCCCGCCGAAGTAGCGCCGCGATGCGCTGCGCCTTGTCGAGCCTCTAAGGCTTCGTCCTCCTAGTTCAGAATGACGATCTCGACGCCGCCCGCCCGCCGGTTGCCGAGCGCGCGGTTCACCTCGCTCCGCGTAGCGTTGCGGACCTCGACACGCCCGTTGGCCACGCGGGCGTCGATGCCCTTGCTCCGCAGAAGCTGGGCCACCTGGTCGGCGGGTCCGGCCACGGCCCGGAAAGGCGCGATGCTCGCTTCAGGCGCGCCCTGGTCCAGCTGGGTCGTCCGCTCGGCCGTCCCGCCAGCGGCGCCTGCTCCCTCCTCGTTGCCGTTCGTTTCGAAAACGCCTGAGCTCACGAGCACGACGACCACAGCTGCGACGGCGGCGACCGGCGTCAGGAGAGCGAGGAGCCGCCTCGGCGAGAGGGCCGGGCTGCGACCCGGCGCGCGACGCTGGATGGGCAAGCTCGTTGAGATCGCCTCGCGCCGAGCAGGAGGCAGGTGCAGGAGCTGCGAATCGCGCAGCGCGTCCTTGCCCGCCTGGACGAGTGCGACCTGCTCCGCGCACGTCGCGCAGCCCGCGAGGTGAACCTCGAGCTCCGCGCGGCGGTCCGGGGAGAGCTCCCCCTCGACGTAGTCGAAGAGATCGACGTCCTCTGGATGCGTTCCGGTCACCATTCGTTCGACTATTCGCGCTCCGCCCTGGTTCCCAGCAATTCGGCGAGTCGCTTGCGGCCACGGAAGATTCTCGACTTCACGGTACCCTCGGCGACCCCTGTCAGCTCGGCGATCTCCGCGTAGGAGCAGCCGAGGACGTCATAGAGGACGACGGCGCCGCGGAACTCCTCTTCGAGGGCTGCGAGTGCCTGCTGAAGCGCTCCGGACAACTCATGGGCCACGAAGTGGTCGCGGGGGTCGAGGGGCTCGGCCACCTCGTCGAGCGGAGCGGCCGGACGCTTCGTTCGCTGATCGTGGACGGCGTTGAGACAAATACGGTAGAGCCAGGTCGAGAAGCGCGCGCCGTGACGGAAGGAGGAAAGACCGAGCCACGCACGGATGAACGCCTCCTGGACGGCGTCGGCGGCTTCGTCTGGCGATCCGAGCAGGCGCGCGGCCAGCGTGAAGAGCCGGTGCTGGTGCCGGTCGACGAGCTGCTCGAAGGCCCAGCGGTCGCCATTCTGAGCGCGCCTTACGAGAGGTCCGTCAGGATCATCCACGCGTGAAGATTCTCCTTTGGCACGGCTACCTCCTGGGAGGCACGGGCTCGAATGTCTATACGCGCTCCCTGGCGCGCGCCTGGAGTCGTCTCGGACATGAGGTCATCGTCTTCTGCCAGGACCCTCATCCCGACCGCTACGAAGGCCTCGAGCGTGTCAAGGTCATTCGACCCCGGATCGACGGGCCCCTGCCGGTCTTCGTCCTCGACCGCTACGAGGACCTCGAGCCGGCCTATCTCCAGGATCTGACTCCAGCCGAGCGCGAACGCTTCGTCGAGCTAAATGCCGCCACAGTGCGCGGGTTTCTTCCGGCCGATTACATCTTCGTCAACCATGTCCTGCTGGGGGCGCCCGTCGGGGCCGCGGTCGGGGCGCCGTACACCCTGAAGGCGCACGGCTCGGAGCTGGAGTTCTCGATGCGCGGCAACGACGATCTCGTCGCGTGGGCGCGCACCGCGCTCGGCTCGGCGCAGGAGGTCGTTGTCGGCTCCGAGCACGTCCGCGAGGTGCTCGCCGAGGTGGTCGGCTGGACCGAGCGCGTGAGGATCGTGCCCCCGGGCGTCGACGTGGACGAGCTCCGTCCCGAGCCTCGGGAGAATGCGCTTCGGCAGCTCCTCGAGGAGGCCCGTCGTGACGGGCCGCGCGGCTCGGAACGCGATCCCGACGAGGGCAATGCTTCCCGCTTCGAGGAGTTCTTTTCCGAAGAGGGGCCCACGATCGTCTACGTCGGCAAGCTCAGCGAGGAAAAAGGAGTGAGCCTCCTGCTCGAGGCGCTCGAAGGTGTTGACGCGCGAGCCGTCATCGTCGGGTTCGGGCCGGCCCGGGACGAGCTCGAGCGCCAGGCCGGCCAGAAAGTCCTCTTCACTGGAGCGCTCGAGCACCGGCACCTGCGGCATCTGTGGCCCCTCGCCGACGTCAGCGTCACCCCGTCGGTCTTCCCTGAGGCATTCGGGATGGTGGCGGCCGAGGCGGCGGCCTGCGGCTCGCCGCCGCTCGTCGCCCGGCATTCGGGCCTGGTCGCGGTCGCAGAGGGGCTCGAAGCCGAGTACCCGGAGCGGCACCGCGAGCTTGCGAGCTTCGTGCAGGGTGACCCGGACGATCTTCGGAGCAAGGTGCTGAAGATCCTCAGCCTTCCGCGCTCGGAGTGGCAAGAGCTCTCGGCGGCCGCCCGCCGGGCGGCGGTCGAGCGTTGGAGCTGGGAGCGCGTGGCCGCTCTGCTACTTTCGCGCGATGGGTGAGGCCCAGCAGCTCAAACCCGAGGAGCAGATCCGCTTCGCGCGGGAAGGCTTCGACGCGGGCGAGGATCTCACGGTGGCCGTCGAGGAGGAGTTCGCGATCCTCGACCCCCGCACGCACGGCCTCGTCAACCGCTTCGAGGAGTTCGCGGAGGGCGCTGTAGGGACGGACCTCGAGGGCCAACTCGTCGGGGAGCTGATCGCCTCCGAGGTGGAGGTCCGCACGGGTCGCTGTGAGACGTTCGCCGAGGCGGCGACGGCGATGTCCGAGCGGCGCCGCCAGCTTCTCGAGCTCGCCGGGCGCCTGGACGCCGCCCTGTGCGGCACCGGAACGCATCCGTGGAGCCCCTGGCAGGAGCAGCGCATCATCGACACGCCCCACTACAGGCGCAACGACGAGCTCCTCCGCTACGTCGTCTGGCGCAACAACAGCTTCGGGCTGCACGTCCATGTCGGGATCCGCGGCGCCGACAGGGCGATCGCGGTCATGAACGCGCTGCGAAGCTACCTGCCCGAGCTGCTCGCTTTTTCCGCGAGCTCGCCCTTCGTCGAGGGCGTGTACACCTATCTGCACTCGGCGCGCACCGAGATCTTCACGCGGATGTTTCCCCGCTGCGGCGTTCCCGACCTCTTCGACGGCTGGGACGGCTACGAGCGCTATGTCCGTTTTCTCTATGACACAGGTTCGATCACCGAGCACACCCAGATCTGGTGGAGCGTGCGACCGCACCTCGCCTTCCCCACGGTCGAGATCCGTATCTGCGACGGCCAGCCGGAGCTGGCGGAGGCCCAGAACCTGGCCGCGCTCCTGTATGCGCTCACCGCGCGGATCGCTCGCGCGGTCGACGAGGGCGAGCCGCTGCCGGCGCATCCTCATCGCCTGATCGAGGAGAACCTTTGGCGGGCGATCCGCTATGGCCTTTCCGACAGCTTCATCGACCTCGACAGCGGGGACGTGCTTCCGACCCGCCAACGCCTGGAGGACCTGATCGACTGGATCGCGCCGGTCGCCGAGGAGCTCGGAGTGGCGTCGTATCTCGCCGTCCCGGAGCAGAACGCCGCCGAGCGCCAGATCGCCCGCTGTGAAGCAGGCGAGAGCATCGAGGCGATCTACGCCCGCGAGGTGCTGGAGCCCGTCCGTGTCTGAGCACGAAGAGGAGGCGGCCCGCCGGCTCGCCGAAGAACTGAGAAACCTCAAGGTCGAGGACGTGCTCCTCAACGTCCTGGTCCAGATCTCGTCGATCGGCTACCGCCGGCTGGGGCTGACCGAGGAGACGAGGGAAGACCGCGACCTCGGGCAGGCGAAGCTCGCCATCGACACGATGAAGGCGCTCACGCCCGTGCTCGCCCAGGTTGTCCCGAGCGAGCTCGTGCTCGAGTTCGAGCGGTCGGTCGCCGAGCTCCAGCTCGCTTATGTGAAGGCAGCCTCAGAGGGAGCGGGTGGCGAAGGGTGAGACCCGTGTCGGCGCCAGTAAACGCTTCGACATCGTCAGCTGTGATAAGAATCCGCGGGCCGCGATCCGGCACCAGCTGCCCGATTGCGCGTAGGCCCTCGACCTCGTGACGGACTTCTTCCTGAACCACAGCGTGCTCTTTGCCCTGCTCTGCGCAGGCGTCGGCATCGCCTGGGGGGCCGTCCTGACGGTGCGCATCCTGCGTCTGTCGCCCGGCAGCGAGCGCATGCAGGAGATCGCCCGCGCCGTGCAGGAAGGCGCTTCCGCGTACCTGCGCCGCCAGTACCTCACGATTGCCGCGGTCGCGGGGATCATCTTCCTCGGCATCGGTCTCTGGAACGACCTCGGCTGGTACACGGCCTTCGGCTTCCTCATCGGCGCGGTCTTCTCCGCGGCCGCGGGCTTCATCGGCATGAACGTCGCCGTGCGCGCGAACGTGCGCACGGCCGAGGCGGCCAAGGGCGGCGTACGACCTGCGCTCGCCGTCGCTTTCGGCGCCGGCTCGGTGACGGGTCTTCTCGTGGTCGGCCTCGGACTGCTCGGGGTCGCCGCGTACTACGGGATCCTGACGAGGTGGTTCGACCAGGGACCGGACGACGCGACCAAGGATCTGATCGGGCTCGCCTTCGGCGGTTCGCTCATCTCCGTCTTCGCGCGCCTCGGGGGCGGTATCTACACGAAGGCCGCGGACGTGGGCGCGGACCTCGTCGGGAAGGTCGAGGCCGGTATTCCCGAGGACGACCCGCGAAACCCGGCCGTGATTGCGGACAACGTCGGCGACAACGTCGGCGACTGCGCCGGTATGGCCGCGGACCTGTTCGAGACCTACGCGGTCACGGCCGTCGCGGTCATGTTCCTCGGGGCCATCAACTTCCCCTCCTCGGGCCTCGTCGTGTACCCGTTGGCGCTCGGCGGGGTCGGAGTCATCGCGTCGGTGATCGGAACGTTCTTCGCCCGGATCGGGCGTACGGGCTCGATCATGAACGCGCTCTACAAGGCGGTCGCGGTCGCAACGGTGCTGTCGGCGATCGGGTTCATCCCGGTTACGCTGGCCTTCGACGGCGGGAAGTACGGTTACTGGGATCTCTACGGCTGCGCGGTCATCGGGCTCGCCGTCACGTTCCTCCTCGTCGCGATCACCGAGTTCTACACCGGCACCCGCTGGCTTCCGGTCAAGGGAATCTCGCGCGCCTCCACGACCGGGCACGCGACCAACATCATCGAGGGTCTGGCGATCGGGATGCAGGCGACCGCCCTACCAGTGCTCGTCATCGCCGCGGGAATCGTCGGAGCCGCGGGCCTCGCCGGTCTCTACGGGATCGGCGTGGCGGTGATGGCGCAGCTGTCCATGACCGGCATGATCGTCGCGCTCGACGCGTACGGGCCGGTGACCGACAACGCGGGCGGCATCGCGGAGATGGCCGATCTCGACGAGTCGGTGCGAGGCGTGACGGATCCGCTTGATGCGGTCGGCAACACGACGAAGGCCGTGACGAAGGGCTACGCCATCGGCTCGGCGGGCCTCGCAGCGCTCGTCCTGTTCGACGGGTTCACGTCGGAGCTCTCGAACCAGGGCATCCAGGCGACGTTCGACCTGAGCGACGACTGGGTCATCGCCGGGCTCTTCATCGGCGGGCTGATGCCGTTCCTCTTTGCGTCCCTGGCGATGCAGGCGGTCGGCCGGGTGGGGGGACAAGTAGTGCAGGAGGTGCGGCGCCAGTTTCGTGAGATCCCCGGGATCATGGAAGGAACGGCTCGGCCGGAATACGGCCGGACGGTCGACATCGTCACGGGCGAGGCGATCAAGAAGATGATGCTCCCCGCCACGATTCCCGTCGTTTTTCCAATCGTCGCCGGGATCATCAAGCCGGAGCTGGTCGGCGGCCTGCTCATCGGGACGATCGTCACGGGGATCTTCCTCGCCATCGCCATGACCTCGGGCGGAGGCGCCTGGGACAACGCCAAGAAGCTGATCGAGGACGGCGCCTATGGCGGCAAGGGCTCAGAGGCCCACGCGGCGGCCGTGACGGGCGACACGGTCGGCGATCCCTACAAGGACACCGCCGGTCCCGCCATCAACCCCATGATCAAGATCACGAACATCGTCGCGATCCTGATCATTCCGCTCATAGCCGCCATCCACGGTTAGGCCGAGCGGCGGCGACGGACCTGCGGACCCTGCTGCCCGAGGGCGGCATAGGCAAGCGTCTGTAACGACTCGTTCAGGGTCGAGAGCTCATGCGCGATGCGCACGAGACCTTCGGCGGTCTCGAACCGGCGGTTGAGAGCGTGCACCTCGGCGCACAACCGGTCGAGGCGCTCGAGGATGGCGTCCAACTGGCGGTCATCGAGGTGCTGTCGGTCCGGCACTCCTACTGATCCTAACGAGGTCCTCTCGAGACGAGACGAGGGTGGTGCCCGGCCCCAGGCGTTCGAGCAGGCGTTCCTGAGCGCCGGCGCCCGCCTCGAGGACGTTCACACGCCGTTCCGCGCCCAGGTGTGCGAGCGCGATCCGCCCGAGCGGCTCGGGGGCGTCGGTGAAGACGCCCAGCCGTATTCCCCCGGAGGCAAGCGAACGGAGAGCCGCGCTTGCCTCGCCGTCCGGGCGCAGGAACACGGGCACTCGGTCTTCCGCGAAGCGCTCCAGCGCTGCGCGCCAGTCGCCGACGCCACCGGCCGCCCACGCGTCGAGCTCCTCGGCTGCCGCGCCGCGATCGCGCGGCAGGGAAGCGGGGTCGAGGGCTGCGATCGAACCGAAGCGGCGCGCGGCATCGGCGAGGAACTCGTTCCAGAGCGGCCTTGTGTCGCCCAGGGCTCGGTCCAGATCGATGGCGAGAGCCCGCGTCATTGCGAGAGCCGTGCGGCGAGCGCGACGCCCAGAACAGCCCCCGCCGTGTCGACGAGCCAGTCGAGCGGCGATCCATGGCGGCCTGTCACGAACGCCTGATGCACCTCGTCCGTGGCCGCGTAGGCGGAAGCGAGGAGAACAGCCGCGGGAGCGTTCCGGGCCGCGCGAAGGATCAACCCGCCCAGGATCGCGTATTCGGCGAGGTGCGCGAGCTTGCGGAGGACGGTGTCCCAGGTTCCGAGCCCGGTTCCGAGGTCCGGAATCGAAGAGAGGACGAAGATGACGGCCGCCCAGAGGACCACCGGCGCCCAATACGTGAGCCGCGAAGCAACCATCGCGTGAGCGTAGCCCGAGGGAGGGATGCGGGGTTGAGGCGCCGCGACCGATCTAAGCTAGTGGAAGATCCTTCCAGGAGTTCAATGGCATCTGCGGAGAATTACGAAGGCGACCTGCCTCTCGGCGAGCTGATCGCGCGAGCGAGCCTCGTCGCACCCAACGAGCTCTACGCGGCCCTGGCGACGGCGCGGGCCGCAGGCCGCCGCCTGGGGGACGTGCTCCTCGAGCAGGGCCTCGTCGGCGAGCGAGATCTTGCGAGGATCGTGGCCGAGCAGGAGGGGCTCGAGTTCGTCGATCTGGGGAAGCTCGACCTCGATCAACCCGCCGTCGACCTCCTCTCTGAGCGCAGCTCGCGCCGGCACCGCGCGATCTCCTTCCGTTCTGAGGGTGCTGCAACGTTCGTGGCGGTGGCCGATCCGACGGACACCGAAGGACTCGACGCGATCGTCGCGGAGATCCCGGGTGGGGTCCGCTTCGTCGTCGCCACCGCCGACGAGATCGACGCCGCTCTTGCCGAGGCGTTCGGGGAAGCCTCCGCCGAAGCCTGGTAGGTTTCCGCCACACATAGGCGAGCGGCAAGGGAAGCCGGTGCAAGTCCGGCACGGTCCCGCCGCTGTAAGGGGAGACGCTCTCCCGTCGAATTGCCACTGGCCCCCGGGCCGGGAAGGCGGCGGAAGAGGGAGCCCCGAGTCAGAAGACCTGCCGTCCGCCTTCAGTCCGTTCCCCTCGCGGAAGGAGGAAACGTGCTTCGTCGAGCTCTTTTGGCCTTCATGGCCGTATTGGTCGTGCTGGTCCTCGCTGCCTGCGGCAGCAATGGCGCTCCCCAGGCGTCGCCAACGCAGGCGGCGGCTCCGCCGGCCGAGCCATTCCCGGTCACCGTCGAGAGCGCGGGCGCGCCGGTAACGATCGCCACTCGTCCCGAAAGGATCGTCTCACTCTCCCCGACTGCGACCGAGTCGCTCTTCGCAATCCACGCCGGTGACCAAGTAGTGGCCGTGGACGACCAGTCGAATTACCCCGCTGAGGCACCCCACTCGAAGCTCTCGGGCTACCAGCCGAACGTGGAGGCCATCGCCGGCTATCGCCCCGACCTTGTCGTGGCAGCTTTCGATCCAAGTGGCCTCGTCAAGGGTCTCCGGAAGCTCGGTATCCCGGTGCTCCTGCAGCCGGCGGCGACGAACCTGGGCGAGGCCTACGCCGAGATCGAGGCGCTCGGCCTCGCGACCGGGCACGAGCCTGGGGCCAAGGCGGTCGTGAAGCGCATGCGCGCCCGCATCGCCGAGCTCGTCGCATCTGCTTCCGCCGGGAAGTCGATCGTCGTCTACCACGAGCTCGGGCCGGACTACTTCTCGGCGACGTCGAAGACCTTCATCGGCTCGATCTACAAGCTGCTCGGAGCCGAGAACATCGCCGACGGTGCGGGGGGGAAAGCTCCCGATTACCCGCAGCTCTCGGCGGAATACATCCTCTCGGCAAACCCAGACGTGATCGTTCTCTCGGACACCAAGTGCTGCGGGCAGTCTCCAGAGACGGTCGCCGGCCGGCCCGGTTGGTCGAAGATCGCCGCGGTTCGAAACGGCCACGTGATTCCTGTCGATGACGACATCGCGTCGCGGTGGGGCCCCCGTACCGTGGACTTCGTCGAGATCGTCGCGCGGGCGATCGCCGAGGCCGGCTCTCCGTGATCGGGGCGCTCCGTGCACGGGGTGGGGCGGGAGCCGGTCCCGGCTTGACGATCCCGTGGGCCTTAACGGCAGCTTCTGTGCTGCTCGGATCGGTTCTCCTCGCGCTCGGGATCGGACCTGTGGGCCTCGGGTTCGGGCCCATCGCTCGAGAGATCGCGAGTCATATCCCGTTTCTCGGCGTCCATTCGTCGTTTTCGCCAAGCGAGGACGCTATTCTCTGGCAGCTCCGAGCTCCGCGGGTGGTGCTGGGGATCCTGGTCGGTGCGATGCTCGCGTCGGCGGGGGCCGCCTACCAGGGGGTCTTCCGCAACCCGTTGGCCGACCCTTACCTGCTCGGTGCCGCCGCCGGAGCGGGCCTGGGAGCGACGCTCGTGATCGGCTACGCTCACGGCGCCGCCGCGAGCCGAGACCTGCGGCCGCTGGCGGCGTTTGTCGGCGCCACGGCCGGCGTCGTCGCTGCGTACGCGCTTGGGCGCTCGGTCGGCGGGGGGCGGAGCCCCGCCACGCTCATCCTTGCGGGCGTCACGGTCGCGTCCTTTCTGACTGCCGTGCAGACATTCGTGCAGCAGCAGAACACAGACACGGTGCAGGAGGTCTACGCCTGGATTCTCGGGCAGCTCGAGACGTCCGGCTGGCGAGACGTTGCCGTCCTGGTTCCGTACGTCGTGGTCAGTTGGGTGGTGCTTCTGCTCCACCGGCGGCTGCTCGACGTACTGGCGGTCGGCGACGAGGAGGCCGCGAGCTTGGGTGTGAATGTCGCGCGCGTGCGGCTCGTCGTCCTCGGCATGGCGACGCTCGGGACGGCGGCGGCTGTGGCGTTGAGCGGCCTGATTGTGTTCGTCGGGATCATCGTCCCCCACGCGATCCGCCTGGTGGCAGGGACGAGCTATCGCGTCGTCCTACCGCTCTCGCTTGCATTCGGCGCGGCCTTTCTCGTTCTGGCCGATCTCCTCGCCCGTACGGTGATCTCTCCGGCGGAGTTGCCGATCGGAGTCGTGACGGCGTTCTTCGGCGCCCCGTTCTTTGCGGTCGTGCTCCGCATGACCCGCACGGTGGTGCCGTGAGGCAGCTCGCTCTCAAAGGCGTCTCAGTGGCTCTCGACGGCGCGCGCGTTGTCGAGGATTTCAGCCTCTCGGTGGAGACCGGAGAGTGGGTTGGGCTCATAGGGCCAAACGGCGCCGGGAAGACGACCGTTCTCCGGGCCATCGCGGGTCTCGTGCCGTACACCGGGGGCATAGCCGTGCGCGGAGACGACCTGGCGGCGCTCTCGCGGCGGGAGGTGGCGCGGCGGATCGCGCTCGTCCCGCAAAGCCCTGTGCTTCCGCCCGACATGTCGATGCTCGAGTACGTACTCCTGGGGCGAACGCCGCACCTGGGCTACGTCGCGACGCCGGGCGCGCGCGACCTCGACTCGTGCCGCCTCGCCTTGGGTCGGCTGGACGCCGCCCACCTCGCCGATCGCCGGCTGGGCTCGCTCAGCGGCGGCGAGCGGCAGCGAGCGGTTCTGGCACGCGCGATGGCTCAGGACGCAGGTCTCATCCTGCTCGACGAGCCGACGACCTCGCTCGACGTCGGAGCGCAGCAACAGGTGCTGGAGCTCATCGCCGGGCTGCGGTCGGACGCCGGGCTCACGGTCGTCAGCGCCATGCACGACCTCACCGTCGCGGGGCAGTACGCGGACCGCCTCGTTCTCCTCGACGGCGGGCGTGAGGTGGCAAGCGGCGCACCCAAGGACGTGCTCACCGAGGAGCATGTCGCGCGCCACTATGGCGCATCGGTTCGCATCGTCTCCGACGAAGAGACGGGCATCGCGGTGGTTCCGCTGCGCCCCCACCATGCGGAGGAGCGGATCGGCTGATGGCGCTCACGTTTCTTCTCGGAGGCGCCCGGAGCGGCAAGTCGGCGCTCGCAGTCCGCACGGCGTCCTCGTGGAGCGGCCCCGTCGTCTTCGTGGCCACCGGGACGGCGGGTGACGAGGAAATGGCGGAGCGGATCCGCCGCCACCGAGCCGAGCGTCCGCCGGGCTGGACCACGGTGGAGGAGCCGGTGCAGCTGCATGAGGTCTTGCGCCGAGTGCCCATCGATGCGTGCCTGCTCGTCGATTGCCTTTCCCTCTGGGTCGCCAACCTGCTCGAGGCCGGCTGGCAGGACGACGCCGTCGAGGAGGAGGCGACCGCCGTGGCGGCAGCGGCAGCGTCGCGCGCGGCCCTGACGCTGGTGGTGAGCAACGAGGTCGGCCTCGGAGTCGTCCCCGAGACACCGTTGGGGCGGCGCTATCGCGATGTCCTCGGAAGGGTGAACGCGATCTTCGCGGAGGCCGCGTCAGAGCCGCTCCTCGTAGTTGCCGGACGCAAGGTCCGCCTAGAATCGTGAAGGTCGAAACGCGCATTCGCCCCGTGGACGAGACAGCTCGGCAGGCGGCTCTGACCGCGTGGGATCGAAAGGCGAAGCCACGCGGAAGCCTGGGCGAGCTCGAGTCGCTCGCGGCCCGCGTCGCCGCGATCAGACGGACCCCTAACCCGGGTCCGCTCGAGGCCGTCATCGTCCTCGCGGCCGGTGATCATGGCTACGCGGCCGAGGGCGTGAGCGCCTACCCGGCAACGGTGACCAGGCAGATGGTCGCGAGTTTCGCTGGGGGGCGGGCGGCGATCACGACCATCGCCGAGCGCGCCGGAGCGCACCTGGTGGTCGTGGACGCAGGGATCGCGGAGCCCTTCGACCATCCGGCTGTCCGGGCGGTGCGCCTCGGCGCCGGGACGGCGAACGGCGCGATGGGGCCGGCGATGACACGCGAGGCCGCCGTTCGCGGGCTTACGGCCGGCGCCGAGCTCGCCGAGGAGCTGGCGGGGCAAGGCTTTGGGATCGTTGCACTCGGCGAGATGGGGATCGGGAACACGACCGCGGCGAGCGCCCTCTGCGCCGCGCTGCTTCCCGAAGACCCGGCAGCCGTCTGCGGTCGCGGGACCGGCATCGACGAACGCACGCTTGGCCGTAAGGTGGCCGTCGTACGTCGGGCGCTGGCGGCGAATCGTCCGGAGCCTGACGATCCAACGGGGACGCTCGCGGCGCTGGGAGGCTACGAGCTCGCCTTTCTGGCCGGGGTCTGCCTCGGCGCGGCCGCGATTGCGACCGTGATTCTGCTCGACGGCTTCGTGACCGCTTCAGCCGCGCTCGTCGCCGCTCGAATCGAGCCTGGAGTCACGGACTATCTCGTCGCCTCCCACCTCTCGCCCGAGCCGGGCCATGCGCTCGTCCTTGCCGACCTAGGGCTCCGGCCCCTGCTCGACCTCGGTCTTCGGCTCGGGGAGGGGAGCGGCGCGGCCCTCGCGCTGCCGATCCTGCAGTCGGCCTTGGCGCTACTCGCCGACATGGCGACGTTCGAGCAGGCGGGAGTCGACGACCGTGGCTCTTAGCGCGCGGATCATCCGCCCTCCCGCCGCCGCGCTCGCCTTCCTCACGCTCCTGCCCCTGGGCCGCCTCGAGCTCGATGAGCGGGACGTCGCCCGCGGCGCGCTCCTCTTTCCAGTCGTCGGAGCGCTTGTCGGCGCGGCCGTCGCTCTCGTCGGGATAGGTCTCGAGGACACCCTGACCCCGTTTCTCGCCGCGGGCGTGGCAGTCGCCTTCGAGGCAGTGGTAACGGGGGGGATACACCTGGATGCCCTCGCGGATGCCTCGGACGGCCTCGGCGCTCCCAACAGACGCCGTGCGCTCGAGATCATGGGGGAAGGCCCGGTCGGCGCTTTCGGGGCCACGTCATTGATCGTCGACCTCCTCTTGAAGACGGGCGCCATCGCCGTCCTCCTGGCGGCTGACGACACTCTCGTTCTGGTAGCCGCCGCGCTCGCACTCGGCCGGGCTGCGCCGCTCGTTCTGGCCTGGGCGCTTCCGTACGCTCGGTCCGGTGAGGGCAGCGGGCGGATCCTGACGGACGGCACACCCTCTTGGAGCCTCGGCGGCGGCCTCTCCCTTGCGCTCGTGCTGGCGACGACGCTCCTTGGCCTGCGGGCCGTAGCCTTGTTGGCCGGCGCAGCGGTGGCCACGCTCTTCGTCGCCGTGACCGCCAGGCGGCGCCTCGGCGGCGTCACCGGCGACGTTCTCGGGGCGGGCATCGAGCTGGCGACGACGGGAAGCCTGCTCGCGGCGGTGGCGACGGTCTGATGCTTCGTCTGCCTCCGCAGGATGGAGCCACCCGGCTCCTCCTCATCCGCCACCTCGAGCCTGACCGTTCGGTGCACGGGAGGGCTTATGGGTCGCTCGACGCTCCTCTTTCAGCTCTCGCCCGCGAGCAGGCCGCGAAACTTGCGCAGGCGCTCGACGGCGTGCATCTCGACGCGGTGTATGCAAGTCCGCTCCGCCGGGCGCTCGAGACGGCGACTCCTCTCGCTGCCCACCGCAAACTCGTCCCGGTCGTTCACGATGGCCTGCGGGAGATCGACTTCGGTGAGATAGAAGGGAGCCGGTACGAAGAGGTCGAGAAGGGCCGGCCCGACTTCTTCCGCTCCTGGATGAGCGACCCCACCGGCGTGTCGTTTCCGGGCGGAGAATCGTTCGCCGACCTGCGTCTTCGCGTGCTAGCCGCGACTGAGGAGATCCGCGCCCGCCATCGCGGGAGCGGTGTGGCGCTCGTGGCTCACGGCGGTGTGACCCGTGCGATCGTCGCTGCGAGCCTGAGCATGCCCGACGAGGCGCTCTTCCGGCTGGATCAGGCCTATGGCGCCGTCAGCGTCGTCGACTGGCTTGGTGAGACGCCGATCCTGCGCGTCCTGAATGCCAGCGTCTTCTAGCCGTTTCGGCAAGCCTATACTCGCTCGGGTGGAGGGCTTGCTGCCCACGGCGGTCGTCCTGACCGTGGGGAACGAGATCGTTTCCGGGGACGTGGAGAACACGAACTCCTCGTGGCTCGGAAGGCGCCTCGCCGGGCTGGGAATCGGCGTCAAGCTGATGGCCGCCGTCCGGGACGACGTCGAGGAGATCGCCGCCTTCCTGCGGGCAGAGCGGCCGCGCGCTGATTACGTCTTCGTCACGGGCGGGCTCGGTGGCACGCCCGACGACATCACTCGGGAAGGAGTCGCGGCAGCGTTCGGTGTGGCGTGCGAGGAGATCCCCGCTGTCGCGACGACGCTACGGGAGCGGTTCGAAGGACGCGGGCTCGGCGAATACGCGGCCCGCTGGGCCTGCCTCCCTCTCGGGGCGAAGCCGCTCGAGAACCCACTCGGCGGGGCCCCAGGCTTCGTCCTCGAGAACGTGTTCGTCTTCCCGGGCCTCCCGCGCGAGATGGAGGCGATGTTCGATTCCGTGGCGGGACGATTCCGCGGTCGCCCGATCGGAACCTGGCGGCGGAGCTACCGGACCGGGGAGGGACAGATCGTCGCTGTGCTCGAGGAGGCGACGCGTCGCCACCCCGCCGTGACGATCGGCAGCTATCCGCGCTTTCTCGCCGACGGCCCCGAGGTCGACGTCGTCCTCAAGTCGAGCGACGAGGAGGCTCTGGCCGAGGCGATCGCCTGGATCGAGGACGCCTTGGCGAGCGTCAGCACGGGGAGGTGAGCCTCCGGGTGACCGGATCAAGGGGCGGGTAGCATCGGACTCGTGGCTATCGCGTCCCCGGAGAAGTACCTCGCAGACCTCAACCCCGCCCAGCGGGAGGCCGTCCTGGCGACCGAGGGCCCGGTGCTGGTCGTTGCCGGAGCGGGCTCCGGGAAGACGCGCGTCCTCACGCACCGGATCGCCCACCTGGTCTCCGCGTGCGGCGTGAAGCCGCAGGAGATCCTGGCCATCACCTTCACCAACAAGGCCGCGGGGGAGATGCGAGAGCGGCTCGAGGGGATCCTCGGAGACGTCGCGGCGCGCATGTGGGTGATGACCTTCCACGCCGCCTGCGGACGCATCCTCCGACGGGAGGCGCCACGCCTCGGCTATCGCTCCAACTTCACGATCTACGACCAGGCCGACCAGGTGCGGCTCGCGAAGCAGTGCCTGGAGGAGCTCGAGCGTGATCCGAAACGCTTCGTCCCGCGCGGCATACACGCGCAGATCTCGATGGCCAAGAACCAACTCATCGGGCCGGAGGAGTACAAGGCGCGCGTGGCGTCGTTCTACGACCAGACGGTCGCCGACGCCTATGCGCTCTACCAGCGCCGCCTCCACTCCTCGAACGCGGTCGACTTCGACGACTTGCTCATGCTCACCGTCGAGGTGCTCGAACGGTTCCCCGAAGCGCTGACGCGTTGGCAGAAGGCCTTTCGCTATGTCCTCGTCGACGAGTACCAGGACACGAACCACGCGCAGTACCGCCTCCTTCAGCTGCTCGCCGGCCAGCACCGGAACGTCTTCGCGGTCGGAGATCCCGATCAGTCGATCTACGCATTTCGCGGGGCCGACATCCGCAACATCCTCGAGTTCGAGCGGGACTTCGGCGGCGGACGCCTGATCGCCCTGGAGCAGAACTACCGCTCGACGAACTCGATCCTGCGGGCGGCCAACTCGCTCATCACCCACAACCGCGAGCGCAAGCCCAAGAATCTCTGGAGCGAGCTGGGGGAGGGGGACCCGGTCAGGGTCGTCGAAGTGGAGGACGAGCACGCCGAGGCCCGCTTCGTCGCCGCCGAAGTCGCCTCCCTCATCGAGGAGGGCTACGCCGGCTCGGAGCTGGCGGTCTTCTACCGTACCAACGCCCAGTCGCGGGTGCTCGAAGACGTGCTCGTCCGCCAGGAGATCCCCTACCAGGTCATCGGTGGGCCCAAGTTCTACGAGCGCGCGGAGATCAAGGATGCGATCGGCTATCTGCAGGTCATCGACAACGCATACGACGCGGTCTCGCTCACGCGGATCGCCAATCGGCCCCGGCGTGGGATCGGGAACGCGTCACTCGCACGCCTGCAGACGTTCGCCGACACGCAGGGGATCTCGCTCTGGGAGGCGCTGGAGCGGGCCGACGAGGCGGGTGTGGGCGCGGCGCCGCTCAAGGCGGTCGAGCGCTTTCGCACGCTGATGCAGTCGTCCATGGCC
>DATNOU010000103.1:0-1508 GCA_035601195.1 Gaiellaceae bacterium
GTCCGCTCGCTTGGCGACGCCGTACCAAGCGCCAGTCCCATCGCCGCGCACCAGACGACATCGGTCCCAGCTCGACGGACCGCAGCTCGCCGACTCATGCCCTGCTCCGACCAGCGCAGGAGCACCAGCGTCATGAGCACAACCGCGGGCCACGCATCGCGGCCTCGTCGTCCGTTGCCGCGCCACTCGGCGAATAGCCACGCCGGGAACCACTTCGCACGATGGCGCGCCAGCGCCCACGGCAAACTCCCCGGCTCGAGGCAGCCCGGGCTGACAAACTCAGGATCGAAGAACGATCGCGCCGAGAGAGAACGGACAGGCATCGCTGCGACTCCGTGCGAGTCTGCGAGCCCCTTGCACGATGCTTCTCCGACGAGCATCATGCGAACGGCTCTGGTTTGTTTGCGTGAGTGGGCCTTGACAATCCACTCGATCGCACGCAGACCGGGGCCGTTTTAAGTCTTCAAGTCAGCGATTTTCCAAGTGATCGATCTTGCTGACCTTTTGATTTTCCCCGCAGGCTGCTAGGACACCGAACGGTTTGAATGCGGTGTCTTTACAAGACGTTGGCGCAGACGTCGACGTGAACGTGGACGGCGACGGCGACGGCGACGTGCTCGGCTCTCAGCGGCACAGCCGGGTCAACATGGCGACGATCCTCTCGAGGAGCTCGAGGCCGCGCCGATGGCGATCAGCGTCGATGATCTCGAGCGTGCGGAGCGCGTCGAGGATCGCGGCGCACTCCATCGCCGAACCGCGCGCGATCGCGTACGTGCGCGCCGCGTCGGCGTTCCCAGTTCGCCCGGCAGCCTCGGCGATATTGAGCGGGATGGACGTGGCAGCACGTTTGAGTGGGTCCATGATCGGTGCGTTGCCTCGTGTCCCCAGCGACGACGTCTCGAAGGCGAAGGCAAGGAACTCCACAGCACAGCGATAGACGTCGAGCTTCTGGAAGCTGAGCATGATGACCGAGCTATCGGCGGGCTGGGCCGCGAGTTGCTTGCCGAGCACGTCGCCGTCGCCGTCGCCGTTCACGTCGCCGTCCACGCCCACGTCTACGTCGGCGGGTTCATTGGAGTTTCAAACCGTTCGGTGTTCTAGGAGCCTGGTGTTTTTTGCGCCAATCTACCGCCAAGGCGTAATGGAGGCATGACCTTGGGCATGGTGCCGCCGCGGGAGAAGGTTGTCGGGTCGAGCCGTGAGTTCTGCGAGGAGCATCTGCCCGAGGGGTCGGTCTATCGGTTGCTCGCGACGGCGGGCCATCGCTTGTTCCCCGACGAGTTGTTCGAGGACCTGTTCGCCAACATCGGCCGGTGGTCGGTGCCGCCGCGGATCGTCGCGGTGGTGATGGCGTTGCAGCGCATCGAGGGCCTAAGCGATCGGGACGCCGTCGAACGCTTCACGTTTGACGCGCGCTGGAAGTACGCGGCGGGCGGACTGGAGTTCGACTATCCCGGCTTCGTGCATACGGTGCTCGTCGACATGCGGGCGCGGCTTCGCACGTCGAA
>DATNOU010000104.1:0-9345 GCA_035601195.1 Gaiellaceae bacterium
CCGTTCACGTCATCCGAGCGAGCCGCGGCCATCGTTGGCGTCGCCTGGGCTTTCCTCTTGGCCGGACTGGCAGCCTGGTCGCGGCGGCCGGCCAACCGCGTCGGGCCGCTCCTGGCCGCGGCCGGCTTCGCGCTTCTCCTGCGCCAGCTTCGATACAGCCACGACCCTGCCGCCTTTACGGCCTTCTTCGCCGTCAGCGAGCTGAGCTACGCCTTGGTCGCGCACTCGGTTCTCGCCTATCCGACCGGGCGGGTGACGGACCGCGCGGAACGCGCGCTCGTCAGGATCGGCTACGCCGCGACGCTCGTCTTTCCGATCACGATCCTCCTCTTCTACGACGGGAGCCAACGGCTGCGCTTCTTCGACCCCCCGCCCCGGGAGAGCCTCATCCTTGTAGCGGGAAACGGAGACGCGGCCGTGCTCATCCAGAAGGCGTTCGTCGTCTTCGTCTGGGGCGTGCTGGCCACTCTGTTCATAGCGCTTCTCGCGCGGAAGCTCGTGCGTGCGACTCCGAGAGGAAGGCGAATCCTCGCCCCGCTTCTGCTGGCGGGAGTCGCGGTTGCCTTACGCGCGGTTTTCGAGGGCATCTTCACCTTCGTCGACCGGCCGTCGGTGATCGTCTACGACTATCTCTTTTGGTGGCAGATTGCCGCGTTTGTCGCGCTGCCACTCGCCCTGTTCGCCGGACTGCTCCGCGCGCACCTCGCGCGTGCGACGGTGGGCGATCTCTTGCTCGAGCTCGAGCGGACACCCCCGCAGGGCCTTCGTGACGCGCTCGCCCGCGTGCTCGGCGATCCCACTCTGGAGATCGTCTTCTGGCTGCCGGAGCGAGGCGAGTTCGTCGACGGGCTCGGACAGACGGCGACGCTTCCGCGGGATGCGACCGACCGCGCGGTGACGCGCCTAGAACATGACGGCGTGCCCGTCGCCGCGCTCGTGCACGACCCCTCCCTCCTCGAGGAGCCTCGGCTCGTGCGCGCCGTCGGCGCTGCCGCCCGCCTCGCGATCGAGAACGCGCGTCTTCATGCAGATATGCGGGCGCAGCTCGGAAAGGTGCAGGAGTCGCGTGTCCGGTTGGTCGACGCGGCAGACGAGGAGCGCCGTAGGATCGAACGCGATCTCCACGACGGCGCCCAGCAGCGGCTCGTCGCCCTCGCGCTACAGCTCCGCAGCGCTCAGCGTCAGCTTGGCGCCGCACGTGATCCTGACATCGATCGGCTTTTGGCGGCGACCGTAGTCGAGCTCCAGGAGGCGGTCGAGGAGCTGAGGGAACTCGCGCGTGGCGTCCACCCGGCGATCCTCACGGAGGAGGGCCTCGCCGCCGCGCTCGAGACGCTCACGAGCAGAACGCCGCTCCCGGTCTCGCTCGACGTGTCCGAAGAGCGTCTCCCGGCGCAGGTGGAGGCAACCGCATACTTCGTCGCGTGCGAGGGGCTCGCGAACATCGTCAAGCACGCGCGGGCCACGAACGCGACGATCAGGGCCTGGCGCCGGAACGGGATGTTCGTGATCGAGGTCGAGGACGATGGTCTCGGCGGCGCCGACGCCGACAACGGCTCGGGCTTGCGGGGGCTTGCCGACCGGGTCGAGGCGCTCGGGGGTCGTTTCGTAGTCGAGAGTCCCGAGCGGGGCGGGACGCGCATAGCGGGTGAGATCCCATGCGGGTCGTAATCGCCGAGGACTCGGTGTTGCTCCGCGAGGGGCTCGCCCGCGTGCTCGCCGATGCCGGGATGGAGGTCGTGGCGCAAGTCGGAGACGCCGACGCGCTCCACCACGCCATTCGACGCGAGAAGCCCGACGTCGCCATCGTCGACGTGCGCATGCCTCCGACTCAGACGGATGAGGGTACGCGTGCCGCACAGGAGATTCGCGCTCAGCACCCGAAGCTCGGGATCCTCGTCCTCTCGCAGATCGTCGAAGCCAGGCACGCCCTCCGGCTCTTCAGCGAGAGTCCGGAGGGCCTCGGCTATCTGCTCAAGGACCGCGTGCTGGAGATCGACGATTTCCTCGAGGCCGTGCGCCGGGTCGCGGCCGGCGGGACCGCGCTCGATCCCGAGGTCGTCGGGCAGCTACTCGGGCGGCGGCTGCCGCGGTCACCGCTCGACGAGCTGACCCCGCGCGAGCGTGAGGTGCTTGCCCTCATGGCTGAAGGCCGCTCGAACCAGGCGATCTGCGCGAAGCTCTTTCTCAGCCCCAAGACCGTGGAGACGCACGTCCACAGCATCTTCTCGAAGCTCGGGCTCCTGTCGGATCCCGATGACCACCGGCGGGTCCTTGCCGTTTTGGCCTACCTCAGCGGCTGAGGAGCGGCACGCCCATCCACACGTGGGTCAGTCGGGCGTCGACGCCAGGTCGAAACTCGGTTCTGCAACGGCGACAAGATCGAGCCACCGCTCGAACATCTGGCGCCCGTGCGCCCGCAGCTCGTCCGCGTGTGCAGCGAGCTGGTCCACCAGTGCCGTCGCTGAGCCGGGACCGAGCACGCGCGTAAGCGCGTCGGCGTACGCGGGCACACGCGTCCACTCTGCGGCCATCTCGCGCGAGAGCTCGAGGTGGAACTGGATGCCGTAGGCGCTCCGACCCCAGCGGAACGCCTGGTTCGGGTACGCCGGCGAGCTCGCGAGCAGCACCGCTCCCTCAGGAAGCGAGAACGTGTCTCCGTGCCACTGAAGAGTGAGCAGCTCACGCGGGAGACCGGCGAACACGGGGTCGGTCGATGCCGCCTCCGTGAGGAAAACGGGCAGCAGGCCGACCTCCGGCGCGACGCCTGGGACAACCTCGGCGCCAAGGCTTGCGGCGAGAAGTTGGACCCCCAGGCAGGCGCCGAGGAAGGGCAGGCCGGCGCGGACCGCCTCGGCGATGAAGGTCTTTTCAGCGCGGAGCCAGGGCAGCTCCTCTTCGTCGTTGAGGCTCATAGGACCGCCCATCGCAACGATCGCCGAAAACTCGCGCCAGTCGGGGAGCGGCTCTCCTTCGTCGAGCTCGACGCGGTGGATTGTCGCTCCGCGCTCGGTGAGGACGTCCTCGTAGACGCCAGGGGGCTCGCAGGCGATGTGCTGGACGACGAGCATGCGCATCCTCAGAGCGGTACTACGGTCACTTCGACGCCGTGCACGGAGGTGCTCCCGCCCATGTCCGCACGGTCGCCCGGGTTGAGTGCGTTCACGTTTGCGCGCGTGGGCTCCCGCTTCGGCCAGCGTCCCTTCGGCGAGTAGGCCACACCGCGAGGCACTGCATCCGAGAGCGTGACCAGGAGACGCAGCCTTCCCGTGTCGTTGGCCATGACCGCCGTGTCTCCCTCCGCAAGGCCTCGCTCGGTGGCGTCGTCGGGATTCAGGGCGACCGTGGCGGCGCCGATCCGCTTGGCGATCTTGGCGTCGTTCGCAAAGCTGTCGTTCAGGAGCCAGGGCGAGGCCGGGGAGAGCAGACGGAGCCGCCCGTCCCTCGGCTTCGCGTCGGCCAATGGCAGCGGCAGCCGCGGAAGGCCGTCTGCTTCTGCGCGCGCCGAGGCGAGCTCGACACGCCCGCTGGGGGTTGGGAACCGGTGGTCGGCGAACTGGACGACCGGCTCGGCGGCAATCGGAACTGTGCCCCTGGCGGCGAGAGAGGCGAAGTCCTCGCCGATCCCTGACCGCTGCAACACGGTCTCGATCACCTCGGCGTCGGTCTCGTAGAGCTCGGGCTCGGTGTAGCCCATCGCCCGGGAGAGGCGGCGGAAGATCTCCATGTTGGGAAGCGCCTCGCCCATGGGCTCGGCCGCTTTGACCTGTGCCGAGAGAGTGAGGTGGAAATAGGAGGCGACGAGGTCGTCGAACTCGAGGAAGCTCGCCGCGGGGAGAACGTAGTCGGCCAAGTCGGTCGTGTCGGTCGGGAAGAGGTCGATCGCGACGGTGAGGAGGTCCTCGCGGCGAAGCGCCTCATGTAAGCGCCCCTGCTCTGGATTCGACGCAGCGATGTTGATGTTCCAGCAAAAGAGCGCCTGCGAACGGTCCGGATCCTCCAGAGCGCCCACGAGATCCATGTGGCTGATCGGGTCGGGCGCGCCGGCGCCAAGGTGCGAGCCGGCGAGGTAGTCCTCGTCGATCCGGCGCGACTCGGTCCCGTTGAGATAGAGGAAACCGGTGCCCGGCCTGGCGAGATTGCCAGTGACGGCAGGAAGGAGCGAGCAGGCGCGAACCACGTTGCCGCCGGTTCGCTGGCGCTGGAAGCCCTGCCCGAGCCAAAGCAGCGAGGGACCGCGGCCGTAGATCCGGGCCCCCTCCTCGATCAGACGGGCGGGAACTCCCGTCACTTCTTCGCCCCAGGCGGGCGTGCAGCCGGCGAGGAGCGGCTCGAGCTCCTCCCAGCCAACCGTGCAAGAGTTGACGAAGGCCTCGTCGACGAGGCCTTCGCGCGCGATCACGTGCAGGAAGCCGAACGCCAGGGCGGCGTCGCTGCCGGGAAACGGCTGCAGGTGCAGATCGGCGGCCTCGGCGGTGGGGGTCCGCACCGGGTCGACCACGATCACCTGAGCGGGCGACTCCGGCAGCCAATGGTCGTGTTGGTGTGGCGCCGAAGCGGAAGGGTTCGCGCCCCAGACGAGGATGCAGGCGGAGTCGCGCGCGGTCAGGGGATCGAAGCCGACAAGCGAGGTCCCGTACACGTACTCGAGTGCGACGTGCCCGGCCTTGTTGCAGATCGAGTCCGGGTCGATCTCGGTCGCGCCCAGCCGGTGGAAGAAGCGCAGCGGAAAGGAGTAGGCGAGCAGCGAGAAGGTCCCGGTGTAGTGCGCGTTCAAGACGGTTTGCGGCCCTGCCGTCTCGTCGATGCGCCGGAGGCGCTGGGCGATTTCCTCGACCGCTGTTTCCCAGGAGACCGGCTCGAACTCGCCCTCGCCCTTGGCCCCCAGCCGGCGAAGCGGCCGCGTCAGCCGCGCCCCGGCATCCAGGAACGCGCCGTTGTAACCGATCGAGCATTTGCGGCAGAGCTTGCCCCGGGCCACAGGATGATCCGGGTCACCACGCACGTGGCGGATCGCCCCGTTGCGCTTGATCACCGCGATCCCGCAGGCGTCGTAACAGTCCCGGGGACAGGTCGTCAGAACAACCTCGTCTACCTGAACCGCCACGAACGCCTCCCCTTAGCCCACGACCTCGCCGAGCGGGGTGGTGTCTCCTGCGGCACCTCCGAGACGTCCGCGCCTAGCGCACTCCGGCAGCGGGCTTCGGCAGCGCCTCGATCGCCTTGAGCGCCCGCTCGATCTCCTCGTCCGGGAGGGCGATGTCCTCCAGGTTGCCGGCGAGATAGGCGTCGTAGGCGCCCAGGTCGAAGTGGCCGTGCCCGGAGAGGTTGAAGAGGATCGTCCGCTCGTGTCCTGCCTCGTCGGCGTCGGCCGCCGCTCGCAGGGCACCATGGATTGCGTGGGCCGCCTCCGGTGCGGGAATGATCCCTTCACTGCGGGCAAAGGTGACGGCGGACGTAAAGACCTCGTTCTGCGTGTAGGCCTCCGCTCGAATGAGGCCATCGAGAACGAGCTGTGAGATCAGCGGCGCCACGCCGTGGTACCGCAGGCCGCCCGAGTGGATGGGCGCGGGCACGAAGTCGTGTCCGAGCGTGTGCATCGGCACGAGGGGCGTCAGCTGTCCGGTGTCGCCGAAGTCGTAGGCGAAGGGTCCGCGGGTGAGCGTCGGGCAGGCCGCCGGCTCGCAGGCGAGCACATCGATCTCCCGCCCCCCGATCTTCTCGCGCAGGAACGGGAAAGCCAGACCGGCGAAGTTCGAGCCGCCGCCGACGCAACCGATGACGACGTCGGGAAACGCACCGGCCTGATCCATCTGGGCGAGCGCTTCCTGGCCGATCACCGTCTGGTGCGTGAGGACGTGATTCAGGACGCTGCCGAGCGAGTAGGCCGTGTCCTCGCGGCCGGCGGCGTCCTCGACCGCCTCCGAGATCGCGATACCAAGGCTGCCCGGGGAGTCTGGATGCTCCTCCCGGATGGTCCTTCCCGCCTGGGTGTCCTCGGAGGGGCTCGGAACGACCGTTGCGCCCCAGGTCTCCATCATCGAGCGCCGGTAGGGCTTCTGCTCGTACGAGACCCTGACCATGTACACCTTGCACTCGAGCCCGAAGAGCTGGGAGGCGAGCGCGAGGGCGCTTCCCCATTGCCCGGCGCCGGTCTCGGTCGCGACCCTGCTACGGCCCTCTTGCTTGACGTAGTACGCCTGCGCCACGGCCGTGTTGGGCTTGTGGCTGCCCGCCGGGCTGACGCCCTCGTACTTGTAGAAGATGCGCGAGTGCGTGCCGAGCTCTCGCTCGAGGCGGTGCGCCCGGTAGAGCGGGGTTGGGCGCCAGAGGCGGTAGACGTCCCGGATCGGCTCGGGAATGGGGATCTCGGCGTCACTCGAGACCTCCTGGAGGATCAGCTCCATGGGGAAGAGCGGCGCGAGGTCGTCGGGTCCGACCGGCTGGCCGGTGCCCGGATGGAGCACCGGCTGCGCCGGGTTCGGCATGTCCGCCTGGATGTTGTACCAGCGCTCGGGGATTGCAGATTCGGGCAGGAGAAACTTCGTGTCGGTCATGATCGGTGAGGATATTCCTTTCGGGAACGGCCAGCCAGCGCCGGCTCTCAGGCGCCGCTGAGGGCGGAGACTGCCCCCTCGAGGCGTTCGATCGCCGCTTCGAGTTGGGCGTCCGACAGATACGGTGCCGGACCCAGGCGGAGGTAGCGACCGCGGGCGTCGGTAAGGACTCCGTCGTCCGCCAAGCGTGCGGCGACGGCCGGCGACTGAAGGCACTCGATCGCCAGAAAGCCTCCGAACTGATCCAGGGGCACCGCACGCTCGCGTTTCATCAGCGTCTCTGGAGCGCCGAGCTCATCGAAGCAACGTGCGAGTAGCGCGGTCTGGTGCAAGTACACCGTGCGCAAGAACTCTGGCGAGAGTGCCCGCTCCTCGAAGAAGGCGAAGACGCGTGCGCCGCGGTAGTGGCTGGTCGGATCGTACGTCGAACCGGCGAAGCGAGCGCCGCCGGAGGCGTACGCCACCGCCTCGTTGTCCCGCTCCGCGGCGAGCTCCTCGAACTCGGCGAACCAGCCGGTGAGCACGGGCCGCATCGTCTCCGCTTGCACCGGCAGACGGAGGAAGCAGTTGCCTTCGCCGAGCTGGAGGTACTTGTAACCGCCGCCGACGACCCACGCCGACTCGAGCTCGAGCTCCGGCACTCTGAAGGGCAGCGCTCCGAGGGCGTGGTAGGCGTCGACCAGGAGCTCGGCGCCGGCCTCGACGCAAGCGCGCGCGAGCGCGCCGAGCTGGGGCACGATCCGGCCTGTCTCGAACAGTACGGAGGAGACGAGCACAGCGCTTGTGCGATCGTCGAGCGCAGTCGCCATTCGCTCGGCCAACGTCTCGGCAGGGTGAGCGCGCAGGCGCACGACCTCGAGCCTCTCCTCGCCGAGCCTCGCGAGCTGTCGGCGAAGGGTGTGGAACTCGCCGTCCGACGTGATGAGCCGAGGACGCCGGCGGAGATCGAGCGCCGACAGGAAGCGGGTCACGAGCTCGTGCGTGTTCTGCGCAAGCGCGATCTCGGCGCCTGCATCGCCGAGCAGGCGCCTGAATCCGTCCCGCACGAGCTCGGCCTTGGCGAAAGCACGATCCCACTTTTCGTCGACGCAGAGCGCCGCGTCCTCGAACGCCTCGAGCTGGCCCTCGCGCGCCACGTCCGGCCAGGCCTGATGCGAGTGCCCCGTGAGGAGAAGGCGATCGGCGACACGGAACGACGAGTAGTCGGAGGAAAGCGCGTTCGGCGTCCGCCGCAGGTCGTCGAGCTCGATCACAACTCGGTGCGCACCGTCCAGAGGTCGGGGAAGACCGGCTGGGAGAGTGTCGTGCGCAGGTAGGGCGCACCGGGGGAGCCGCCCGTGCCCATCTTGTCGCCGATTGTCCGCTCGACCATCTTGACGTGCCGGTAGCGCCACTCCTGGAAGCCCTCGTCGAGGTCGACCATTCGCTCGCAGACCATCGCGGCCTCTGCATCGTCGCGGTACGCCGCGAGGATGGCCCCGTGGACACCCTCGGACTCCTCGGCCGGCAGCGTTACGTCGCGCTCGAGCCGGTCGGCGGGGACGTCGTATCCGCGCGCCGAGAGGTAGTGCAGGAACGAGTCGTAGAGCGAGCGCCGTCCGAGCGCGGCCTCGATGCGCCGGTACGAATCGCTCCCCTCCTCATAGGCGCGGAGCACCTTCCACTCGCGCCGGCCAAGCGCCGCCTCGAGTTCCCGGAACTGCGCCGACTGGAAGCCGCTCGCGGATTCGAGCCGGTCGCGGAAGTTCAGGAACTGGACCGGGGTCAGCGTCTCGATCACGTCGATCTGCGCCACGACGAGCTTCAGGATCGTGAGGATTCGCTTGAACGTGTTGAGCGCCTGCGGGCCGCGTCCCTCTTCGAGGAGGTGTTGGAGGTACGCGAGCTCGTGGAGCAGCTCCTTGAACCAGAGCTCGTACACCTGGTGGACGACGATGAAGAGGATCTCGTCGTGCTCGTCGGAACGCGGCCGCTGCGCACCGAGGAGCTCGTCGAGCGCAAGGTACGACGTGTATGTCAGCGCCTTGGACTCTTTCGACTGCTCGGTCAAACTGTCTCCCTGAAGAGCTCGCGCGCGATGATCTCGCGTTGCACCTCCGACGCGCCTTCGTAAATTCGAGGCGCACGCACCTCGCGGTAGAGGTGCTCCAGCAGGTGTCCTCTCTCCAGCGCCCGCGCCCCGTGAACCTGGATCCCCACGTCCACGGCGTGCTGGGCGGTCTCCGTGGCGAACAGCTTCGCCATGGCGGACGCCTGCCGGACAGGGCGGACGCCCGTGTCGTAGGCGGCGGCGGCATCGTGAACGAGGAGGCGCGCCGCCTGCACGTTCACGGCCACGTCGGCCAGCTGGTGCGCGACGGCCTGGAACTCCGACAACGGGTGGCCAAAGGCTTCTCGGCGCGCGGCATACGACACCGCTGCGTCGAGTGCGGCCTGGGCCATGCCGACTGCGAAGGCACCGACGCTTGGACGGAAGAGGTCGAGCGTCTCCATGGCGACGCTGAAGCCCTTGTCGACCTCACCAAGTACCTGCTCCGTGCCGACGAGGACGCCGTCGAACTCGAGCCGCCCGATCGGATGGGGGGAGAGGAGCTCGAGCGCCTCTCCGGAGAGACCCTCGCTCTCGCGAGGGACCGCGAACGCCGTCACCCCGCGGGCGCCTGCACCCTCCGTCGTCCGCGCGAAGACGGTGTAGACGTCGGCCTCGGGCGCGTTCGAAATCCAGATCTTCGTGCCCGTCAGGCGAAAGCCGTCGCCATCGCGGTCGGCGCGCAGGGCGAGCGCGGCT
>DATNOU010000105.1:0-32348 GCA_035601195.1 Gaiellaceae bacterium
TCGCCGGCCCCCGGGGAGCCGGCGACTGCCCGCGCCGTCGACCTCGACGTACATCCAGCCGCCCGGGCGCAAGAGCGGCACGGCGGCCGCCAGCTCCGCTTCCGCCGGATTGCGCAGCACGACGACATCGTGCAGCGCGAGCTCCTCCCAGGGCGAGCCGGCTTCGAGCACGGCCGCCTCGCTGCCGAAGAGCCGGAGCGATTCGACGAGGTTGGGGTCGTCGACCCCGACGCAGGCAACCCGGCCGAGCTCCGGCTCCGGCAGGAGGAAGCGCCAGTCCAGGCGTCGGGAGGCCTGGAGCAGCGCGTCGTTGTCCCGGAGCAATTCCTGTTTCTCACTTAGCAATGGCGGCTCATCGCCTTGAAGAGGTCGTCTAGCGAAAACGGGTATGGGTGGTGGACGACGTATGCGCGTTTGCCTGCGAACGCCCGCGCGAGCACTTTCCCCTGGAGCTCCTCCGCCGCCTCGACCACCGGGCTCACCGCGTCCGGAAAGGCGAACCGCGACTTGAGGTAGTAGGACATGAAGTCGAGCCGCTCGTGGTGGAGCGAGAAGACCATCCGCCGCGCCACCTCGAGCGGATCGATCGGCTCGACCGTCAATTCGGATGCGTCGTGGCTCACGAGGAGAAAGAGCCGGTCGAACCGAGCGGTCTGCTGACCGAGGCTGCCGAACAGTCGCTGGGGCTCGACGTCCACATGGAGCTGGCGCCTCAGCAGCGCCGTGAGCCGGCCACCCCCGGCGCGCCGCAGAGCCTTGTCCCGCCTCAGGAGGAGCGCGATCGCCCGGAGCCGGGCGTGCTCCCTTTTGCCGATGAGCGCGGCGTACTCCGGGAGCTGGCCGAGCTGCCAGTGCCAGATCCTGATCGGTTCGGGTATCCCGAAGATGCGCGCGCCGTCTCTCGATACGTACACCCACTCGTCACCGACGTATTCAGCGCCGCGTGCCGTGAACGCGAGGAGGGCCTCCGTCTTCCCGCCCTTCGACCATCCGGTGGCGACGATGCCAGTGCCCTCGTGCACGAAGGCGGAGGCGTGTAGGGGAAGGACACCCCGGGCGAGAAGCGTCAGATTGAGAATCGGGATGAGCAGCGGGACTGCGGGAAGCCCCCGTTCGCACACAATCCGGGTCTGCGCGCCGATCTCGGTGAAGTCGACCTCGACCTTCGCGGCGGACTTGTGCTTGCTCCGGAGGATGAGAAATGCGTCGTCGGTGAAACCCGCCTCGTGCAGGCCGAGGAAGCGGACGCGCGAGCTCGTCTTCAACCGGTCGACGAAACGGATCACGATGTCCGGCTCGAGATCGAGCACGCCTTCCAGAGGCCCGAGCTGGCGCCTCACGGCCGCGGCGTCGGCCGGGGACGCGCCGATGAGCCGGATGCCCGCGAGACCGTGGATGTCGAAATCGACCTCGTCGAGACCGGGGCTCACGGCCGGCGATCTCAGGGACACGATGCCCATCCGCTAGCGACGCCCTAAGGGCAGAACATTGGCTGCCCGCCGCAAGGCTCGGTTCACGAGGACGCGTAGCCGCATCTCGACGCGACGCCCGTTGGCCCGGGTGGCACGGCCATCCTTCGCGATCGTCGTCAGAGCCGTCCAGTCCTCTGCCCGGACGAGCTCGAGGACGGTCGCCGCCCCCCCACCCTCGGCAAACGCGGCGTCGGCGATGTTGCCGAGTTCAGTGTCGCAGTCCGCCTCGCCGGCGAGCTCGAGCAAACGCCCCCGGTGAGCTGCGGAGAATGCCTCCCGGTCAAGCATGCAGTGAAGGAGGAGGGCCCAGAATGCGTCGTCGGGCGAGAGGAGCGCCAGCCCTCCGGCATAGCGGCGGCGCGCCAGGCAGCCGGCGGCAGCGGCGGTCCGAAGCTCCTGGTAGCGACCGTAGGCGAGCTGCGTCACAACGTCGAGCTTGACCCGGCGGGCGCTCGCCTCGTCGTACGCGACGAAGAAGCGGTGCGGTCCGCGGCCCCAGGCGCGGAGCGGAAGATAGCCGAGGGGTGCCAGCGCATCGCGCAAACGCGGCATGTCGCCGAGGGCGACGAGCAGGTCGACGTCGCCCTCGAGCGAAGCGAGATCGGACTCGCCGCGCAGAAGGCACCAGTGGACTTTCGAGCGCTCGAGCGCCTCGAGCGCGCGGCTCACGGCCGGATGAATCGCCTGCTCGCCGGGCGCCAAGCGGGTCGGCGCGTGGTCTCTCAAATCGGTGAGCCGGTCCTGAAGACCGTCCTCGACGATCTGTCGGCGATCGTCCTGAGTCCGTGCGCGATGAGGCATGGCTACTCCCCCGTCCGTCGCAGCACCGAGGGCACTGTCTGCAGGAGGATCTTGAGGTCGAAGCCGAATGAGCGATGCTCGATGTATTCGATGTCCAGCCGCAGCCGCTCGTCGAAGGTCGTCGTGTTGCGCCCTTTCACCTGCCAGAGTCCGGTGATGCCCGGGGTCACCTCGAGCCGGTGGGTATGCCAGAGCTGGTAGGTGCTCGGGGCGAAGGACGTCGGCCGGGGTCCGACAAGAGACATATCGCCCCAGAGAACATTTAAAAGCTGCGGAAGCTCGTCGAGGCTGGTCTGACGGAGGAACTTGCCCACCCGGGTGATGCGCGGGTCCTGCGGGATCTTGAAGTCGGGAGGAGGAAGCACGTTGAGGTGGGCAAGCTGCGCCTTGAGCTCAGCTGCGTTCCGCACCATGGTGCGGAACTTGAGCATCCGGAACGGAGTGCCGTCCCTGCCCGTGCGTTCCTGCGCGATGAAAATGGGGCCCGGCGAGTCGAGCCGGATGGCGAGAGCGCACAGAAGAAGCAGCGGCAGGACGACCGGCAGAAGCAGGACGCAAACGGCCAGGTCGAAGAGACGCTTGGCGATCAGGTAGCGGATGCTCACCTCGGCAATAGACATGTCCCGGGCTCCGGTCGCTCCTTGATCAGGCTAGGGGCGCCTCCGGAGTCGGTGTCGCCGCCACCACCTGAGCCGGTCTCGTCGCGAGAGTGATCGAGCGCGCGTCGAGCGCATCGAAGAGCGCCCCGCTGGTAAAGCCGTCGTCTGGGAACAAGACAGACGAGATCGCGAGCAGGTCCTCCTCTGACAAGAGCTTGGTCAGGGGTTCGCGGATCCGAGCGAGCATCGCCTCGCCCATCGCGCGATCGCACTCGGGAAGCAGCAGGTAGAGGCTCGTTCCGCCCGGCCAGACTCTGTCCACGCGCCGGAGCAGCGAGCTGACCGTACGCGCCACCTCCTCCCTTCCGTTCGAACCTCCATTCTCGGCGTGCCCGCAGGGAATGCGGACGAGGACGAAGGGGTGCCCGAACCGCCGGCTCCGGCTCAACTCGACCTGAAGCTCTTCGGGCGGGCTCCAGGTCACGGTCCGGCGCCGCGCGTCGACCCTGCGCAGTGGTGCCCGGCTCGGCCGTCTAAGCGGCCTGAGGAGGACACGAAGGTGGGCGCGAACGACCTGGCGAGACGAAGGGACCAGCGCGAGCGCTGCGCCCTCTGCGCCGTTCTTTCTGCTTGGGGTAGGGCCCGCAGGCGCCGCCCCATTTCCATTTTGATCCGTACCGTTGAAGCTCAACACGTCGACCTCCCTCTCTGAGCGCTTTCCCTCTGCCCGGAGCTCGGCTCCGGGCAGCGTCCGACGGCGGGGAGGCCGCTATCCGGGACGCTTGAGGTGAAACGCCAGATCGGGCGGCCGCAGCGCGGCCACGCTCACCGGGAGTACTTCACCGAGCAGCCCCGCGAAGGCAAGCGCGAACAGCGCAGCCAAGACGCCGAGCGCCGACGAGCCCGTCCCTCCGACGCCGCCGGGGGCCGGATTGGCCGGGGCGGAGGGATGGTGCGGCGCCGGTAGCCGAGGTAGATCGGGAGCTGCCGGAGCGGGGTGATCGTTGCCCGGGTTCTCGGGCACCGGAGTCAGATCGGACCGACGGTCGGTGGCAGCCGAACTGATGCCGATGAACTCTTCGATCGTCGTGCCCTGCGACGGGGAGTACAGAGCGCTCGGCAGCGGTTCGCCGATCACCACGATTGAGTCCGTGGGTCCGGAGCCGGCCGCCGGCGGAAGCGGAGTGTCGGGTGGCGTTTCCGTCGTCGGGATCGGCTCGGTGATCGGCGTGATCGGCTCGGGCGCAGGCGTCGGCTCGGTGGGGGGAGCCGTAGCCGCCGGGTCCATCGTCGGGGTCGGGTCGGTGACCGGCGTGATCGGCTCGGGCGTCGGCGTGGGCTCTGGGGGCGGGGCCGTAGCCTCCGGGTCAGTCGTCGGGGTCGGGTCGGTGGGCTCCGTTCCGGCGGAGGTGTCCGCCGGCTCGGTGGCGGTCGACGTGCCCTCGTCGGCAATAGTCCCGACGGAATCGCCACTGCCAGCGTCCGTGGAAGCGACGTCTTCGGTCGTGGTGTCCGTATCGGCTACCGCCTCGATCGTCGCTACGGAATCCGCTAGCTCCTCTGCTCGGGCTTCCGCTGCGAAACCGAAGATCCAGAGAAGCGCGACGCTGAACGCAACCGTCGTCCAGCGACCCAACCTGGGCACGCTCGCGCCACTAGCAGCCTCTCGCGAAACGGATGCCAAACTTGGCAACAGGTCCTTCCCCCGCCCCTAAAGCATTGATGGTGGGCTCTCGCCCGGAGTGCAGGACCGTGTTACCAGGTCCTTCACGGACTTGTCAATGTTCGCCTCATTTCCCTAACGTGGGCGCGGCCAGCCTGGGTCGCCCCGATGCAACCTGGGTGCCGTAGAGGCGGATCTCATGGTCAACCTGAGCCTTAGAGTTAGCCGGTGAAGGCCACTTCTGAAAGGCTTTTCGCCGAACATTTCGACGTGCATGAAAGTCAAGTAGAACTTGAGGGTCATCCGCAGGCCGGCGGGACGACTTCCAAGGCACGCCGCCCGTATACTGCCCCACCGATGAATCTCCCCAGGTGAGTGGAGAGACGCGGGAGGGAGCGAAGTTGTTGCGGCGAGGGGTCAAGCGGACGGATCCACAGTCCGGAACGGGGGCGCAATCCGCGTCTTTATTCGCGCGCGGGGCTGCGGCGTGGAGCACGGCGAGGGCCCGCCTCGGCGTGCTCTCGGGGCGCGTCCTCTCGAGCACCGGACGACGGCGCCCGTCTGGGCGGGGCGAGCTCCGCATGACGAAGGCCGAGCTCTACAAGGAAGCGAGGCGGCTCGGCGTACCCGGGCGTTCGAAGATGGACAGCGGCCAGCTCGCCGAGGCGGTCCGTCGAGCGCACGAGAGAAGCTGGTCTTCGAACTTCGCCGATCGTCGGCTGGCCGGTGTCGCCCTCGTGTCTCGCCCAGTCCGGGCGCTCCGAGCTCTCAGCCCCGCGGTCGCCGGCCGCATGGTCTCCGCTCTGCGAGCGCTGCCGACCCGATCGTTCATCTTGACGCTCATCATGCTCGCCGCAGGAGGGCTCGGGCTGACGTTGGCCTATGCTGTCGCGCCCGGAGAAGACCTCGACGCGCCGGTGCTTCGCGCGAGCCGAACGCTTCGGACCGAGACGGTCACCGGGCCCGGTGGGACCACTACCTTCGTGGTGACGAAGACGAAGCAAGGAAAGATAAAGCGCGTACCTGTCCGGGTCCTTCGCACCGTAACGGGGCCTGGCGGGACGCGAACCATGGCCGTGGCGGTGGCCGGCCCGGCGATCACGCAGACGCAAGTTCGCAAGACGACGGAGACCCAGGTCGTCACGCAGATTCAGCCGGTGACCGAGGTAGTGACAAACGTCGTCACCCAGTCGGAGACAGTCGTCGCGACGACCACCGTCTTCATCGAGGTGACCACAACGCTGCCCCCGCCTCCACCTCCGCCCTAGAAGGGTTTGAAGAGGTCGATTGTCCGCCGGGTCAGCCGCGGACGTTCTCTCGGTTTCCACCGATCGTTCGCCACCTTTTTACACGAACGGCGACTACAATTTCTCTTGCAGCCCGGCCGTCGGGGTAACCCCTAAAAGATGAGCACCGGCGTCCTGGTCGAAGTTCACAATCGACATATGGAGTCGTTCTTGATCTTCCGACAAGCTCTTGTCGAAGCGGAATCTGCTCCCGGCAGTGCTCTTCCCGGGGCGCGTGAAGAGGAGACCGCGCGCGAGGTCCAGACTGAGACGAGTAGCAAGCTGGGAGCCCTCCTTGTCATGCTCGCTCCGTTCGCGGTCGCCGCTTGGGTGGCGATCGGATTCTTGGTCTACCGACTCCTCACCTGACCGCGGCCGGCTCCTCGGCTTCTCCTTCGCTAGCGCGACCTCTGCCGTCTGCGCGCCCCTTCGTGCTCGGTTGGGGGAATGAGCACCGGCCGGTAAGCGTTTTACTTCATGCGGGGGTGCTGCCGGCGGACTTCTGTCTGCTGGTTTTGGGCCGCTGCAAACACGAAGGAGGAATCTCTTTGAAACATGTCCATCCCGGGCTCACGCCTACGACCGTCCGCTGCACGTCGTGCGGGAACGCTTTCACGACCCGTTCGACGCGGAGCGAGATCGTTGTCGACGTCTGCTCCAACTGTCACCCCGCCTACACCGGCGTCGAGCGCGCAACGCGGAGCGGCAGCCGTATCGAGCGCTTCGAGCGGCGCCGCCAGCTCGCAGCTCGACCCTAGACCCGAAGAAAGAAGTGATGAACCTGACCAACGTTCTTGAAGTACCTCACCGCACCTTCCTCGACGAAGCCGAGGAGCGCGGAACAATTGAAGAAGGATCGCTCGACGCGTTCGCGCTCGAGCACGATCTCGAGGACGAGGAGCTTGCCGCCCTTCGCCAAGAGCTCGACGAGCGCGACGTCGAGATCGTCGAGCCGGTCCAGCCCGCCCTGACTCGGGCCACCGAGCTTGCGACGACCGACGGGTTGGCCCTGTTCATGAACAGGGCGGGCCGCTATCCCCTGCTCACTGCGGCGGAAGAGGTTGCGCTCGCCAAGCGAGTCGAGCTCGGAGACGCTGCAGCGAAGGAGCGGATGATCAACTCGAATCTGCGCCTGGTCATCTCGATCGCCAAGCGCTATCAGGGGCACGACCTGCCGCTGCTCGACCTGATCCAGGAGGGTGTGATCGGGCTGAACCGCGCCGTCGAGAAGTTCGACTGGCGTCGCGGCTTCAAGTTCTCGACCTACGCCACTTGGTGGATCCGACAGGCGTGCCAGCGCGCGCTTTCGGGTCAGTCCGCGACGATCCGGGTGCCGACTCACGTCAACGAGCGGCGGGCGAAGATCGCGCGCGCGGCGCGTCGGCTCCGGACCGAGCTCGGGCGCGAGCCAACGCGGGAGGAGCTCGCGGAAGCGGCCGCCCTCTCGCTGCAGCACGTCGAGGAGGCGCTCGACGCCGCCGAGGCGCCGGTCTCGCTGAACCAGCGGGTCGGCTCGGAGGACGACGGCGAGCTGGGCGAGCTCTTCAGCGACCCGAGCGCCGGCGATCCGGCGGAGGAGGCGACAGCGTCACTGGAGCGTCAGGAGGTTCGCCGCGCCGTAGCCGCGCTTCCCGAGCCCGAGCGGCGGGTGCTCGAGCTTCGCTTCGGCTTCGACGGCGAGACCGCCTCTCTCGAGGCGATCGGCAAAGAGCTCGGCCTCAGCCGGGAGCGGATCCGCCAGCTCGAAGATACCGCGCTCGAGCGACTTGCCGAGGAGCTGGACCTGGCGCAAGCGGCCTAGGGGATAGGATCGGACTCATGGAACCCGACCGCGCCCGGGAGCTGCTGGCCGCCGAGCGTGAGCGCATCGAGCGCGTTCTCCCCGGCCTCCGCCGAGAGGACGTCGGAGAGCTCGCCGACCAGGACGAACCCGCCGACCAGGCCTCGGATCTTTACGAGAACGAGCTGGACGAGGGTCTTGCAGAGCAGCTACGCGAGGCCCTCGCGGCCGTCGAGCGCGCCGAGGCCCGCCTCGCCGCCGGCACGTACGGCCTTTCAGTCGAGAGCGGCCGACCGATTCCGGACGAGCGGCTCGAGGCCATTCCAACGGCTGAGCGGACGGCTGAAGAGCAGGAGCGGTACGACCGCCACCGGGGCTGATCCTGCCAGGGAGGGACGAGATCGAACGACGCAAGCTTGGAAGCCAGGGCCTCGAGGTCTCGCAGATCGGCCTCGGCTGCATGGGCATGTCCGAGTTCTACGGCCGTACCGACGAAGGCGAGGCAATCGCCACGATCCGGCGCGCCCTCGACCTCGGTGTGACCTTCCTCGACACGGCGGACATCTACGGGCCGTTCACGAACGAGAAGCTCGTCGGCCGGGTGATCGCCGGCCGGCGCAGCGACGTTGAGGTCGCCACGAAGTTCGGGAACCTCGGCGGCGAGAAGGGCGAGCGGCTCGGCATCCGCGGCGATGCCGAGTACGTGCGGCAGGCCTGCGACGCGTCTCTCGAACGGCTCGGAGTCGACCACATCGATCTCTACTACCAGCACCGGGTGGATCCCAACACCCCGATCGAGGAGACCGTCGGCGCGATGGCGGAGCTCGTCGAGGCGGGCAAGGTTCGCTATCTCGGCCTATCCGAAGCGGCCCCGGAGACGATTCGCCGCGCCCACGCCGTTCACCCGATCACCGCGCTCCAAACCGAGTACTCGCTTTGGAGCCGCGATCCCGAGGACGAGGTCCTCCCCACTGTGCGTGAGCTCGGAATCGGCTTCGTCGCCTATAGCCCGCTCGGACGCGGCTTCCTCTCGGGGCGGATCCGCTCGGTGGACGATCTCGATCCCGACGATTTTCGCCGCAACCATCCCCGCTTTCGCGGAGAGAATTTCGAGCGCAATCTCGAGCTCGTCGCGCGCGTACACGAGATCGCGGGCGAGAAGAGCGTCAGCTCGGCACAGCTCGCCCTTGCCTGGGTGCTCCACCAGGGCGACGACATCGTCCCGATCCCGGGCACCAAGCACGTCCGCTACCTCGAGGAGAACGTCGCCGCCGTGGACGTCGAGCTCACCGCCGGCGAGCTGGGCCGCATCGAGGAGGCGTTCCCCAAGGGCGCGACTGCCGGGGAGCGCTACGCGGACATGTCGAGCGTCAACATCTGACCGGCCCGCGCGGGCTGATTGGCGTCTACCCGTCGGTCCGCGATCGAGCTGCCGCCACATCTGACTTGGCGGGAGCCGTGGCGGTTCGGGGAACCCCCGCGGCGGCGTACGCATCTTCCTCGTCGAGGGTCTCGTGCTCGAGCAGCGCGTTCGCAAGGGAATCGAGCTGGCTGCGATTCTGCTGCAGCAACGAAACGACCTCCTGGTGGAATTCATCGATGATGCGGCGCACCTCGTCGTCGACAAGTTGCTGTGTATGCGGCGAGACCTCGGCGACACCCGGCAGGAGCGGACCTGAGCCGTCGCGGGGTATCACCGCGACAGGGCCGATCGCCGAGCTCATGCCCCAGCGGCCGACCATCTGGCGGGCGATCTCCGTCAGCTGCTGGATGTCCGACTCCGCGCCGGTACTCGTCTCGCCGAAGACGACCTCTTCCGCGGCACGCCCACCGAGCGCGACCTTGATCCGAGCGTGGACCTCGGGCTCGCGGTAGTTGAAGCGGTCGCTTTCGGGCGCGGCGAACGTGACGCCGAGGGCCACCCCGCGGGGGATAATCGAGACTTTGCGCACCGGATCGGCGCCCTCGGTGAGCATGCCGACGATCGCGTGGCCGCCCTCGTGGTAGGCGGTCCGACGCCGGTCCTCCAAGCTCATCATCACCTGTCGCTCCGCCCCGAGCACGATTCGCTCGAGCGCGTCGCTGAAATCGGATTCCCCGACGGCCTGGTGAGTCCGCCGCGCGGCCAGCAGTGCAGCCTCATTGACGAGATTCGCGAGATCCGCGCCGACCATGCCGGGTGTTGTGGCCGCGATCCTGCCGAGGTCGATGTCGGGCGCAAGGGGCACGCTCCGTGTGTGCACCTTGAGGATCGCCTCGCGGCCGGCACGGTCGGGCGGCTGCACGGCGATCCTGCGGTCGAAGCGGCCGGGTCGGAGCAGGGCCGGATCGAGTACGTCGGGCCGATTGGTCGCTCCGATGACGATCACGTTCGTGGAGGAGTCGAAGCCGTCCATCTCGGTCAGAATCTGGTTCAGCGTCTGCTCGCGTTCGTCGTTGCCACCGCTGAAGCCGGCGTAACCGGACGTGCGTGACCGGCCGACGGCGTCGAGCTCGTCGATGAAGACGATCGCCGGGGAGGCCTCCTTCGCCTGCGTGAAAAGGTCGCGCACGCGCGATGCGCCGACGCCAACGATCGCCTCGACGAACTCGGACGCCGCCATCGAGAAGAACGGGACGTCCGCCTCGCCCGCGACCGCCCGCGCGAGCAGCGTCTTGCCGGTGCCGGGCAGACCCGAGAGCAGCACGCCGTGCGGTATCCGTCCCCCGAGCTTTCGGTACTTCTCGGGATGGCGCAGGAAGTCGACGACCTCCGTCAGCTCCGCCTTCGCCTCATCGATCCCCGCCACGTCCGCGAACGTGACGCGGTCGCCAGACGGCTGGTACCTGCGCGCGCGCGAACGGCCGAACGATCCGAGAGCGTTCTGGACGTTGCCGGCACGCCGCAGCAGCCAGAACAGCAGGAAGACGAAGAGGATCGTCGGCCCGAAGCCGAGCAACAGGTTCTGCCACCACGGCGCTCCAGTATCCAGTGGTTGGGCGTTGACGACCACTTCATTCTCCTCGAGCAGGCTTGTCAGGGCGTCGTTATTGGCGAACGCGGGAATCTCGGTCTCGAAGAGCGTCGTCGGCTTCGACCCTGCGTAGGCCACCTTCTGGTTGAACGTGCCCTGGATCGCGGTGCCCTTCGACGTGATCTCCTTGACGTGCCCCACGGTCACCTGCTGCAGAAAGAACGGGCTGTAGGGAACGCGGACGCGGGACGGCGGCTGCGTCGCCCGTGAGCCAAGGTAGAAGTTGAGGGCCAGAAGCGCGAGGAAGAAAACGATCCAGGCTCGACTCGGGCGAAAGCGGGGCCGCTGCGGCGGCGGCCGCGATCCGCGCGGAGCCGGCGGCGCGCTCGCGCTCGTCTGCCGATCCTCGCGCACTTCGGTCACCGCAGCGGGCTCAGAGCCTCCACCATGCTCCCGTGAGGGTAGCGCTCGCAGCAACGAGTTGATCCCGGGCCCAGTTATTCGCATCGCCCCGTAGCCGAGACGGTTGACGGAGACAGAACCGCCGAGTGAGAACGTACCGGCAGCACTTGCGCTGACGGTCATTTCCCGGCGTTCGCGTAGCCGCCCTGCCACCAAGCGGTGACCAGGAGCTCGCGCCAAGTAGCCAGTCCCTGCGCGAGCCAGTCGCTCGGATGAGACCTCGACCGGTTACCGCGGTACGACACGTTCGGCATCCTCGCGCATGAGAAGTCCGACAAGCCGCCCGTCGGACGTGGTCACGGGCAGGTTGCTCAGGTTCTGCTCGTGCATTCGCTTGACCATCGCCTCAAGTCGCGCACTCGGCCTCACCGTGCTTGGCCCGGGCGTCATCGCGTCTCCGACGCTCTGCTCCTGGCCGCCAAGCGCGCTGCGGCCCAGCCGACCGATGACGATGCCCGCCTCGTCGACGACGAAGCAGGTATCCCAGCCTGCCTTCTCGACTCGCTGGCAGACGTGTCGCAGAGGCTCGTCGAGGCGGCACGTGGGAACGTCGGAGCGAACGTGCGCGCCGGCTCGGGTCTCTGTTCCGGCCCGGCCGTTCAGCGGGAGGTTGAACGAGCCCCAGTCGACCTTACCGGCGGCGTAGTCGTAGACGCGGGTGAAGCCGAGCGTTGCGAGCCGCGCCGCGGCTCGTGGGCTCATGTCTCACTGGTAGTCGTAGCAATAGACGATCACCGTACGCCCGCGGTCGAGCAGCCGCGTGCCCTGCTCGTTCAGCTCCTTGAGGGGGATGTTGATCGCGCCGGCAATGTGCTCATCCTCGTATTCGGACGCTGGCAGCACTTCGACGACGTGGGCGGCCTCTTCGGCGACGAGCCGCTGCACCTCGTCGCGGTCGATCGAAATGGGCATCGGTCCTCCCTTTTTGTCGGTCGCGTAGCCAATCGCCAAGCGCGATTACGGAGCTCGCTCGCCCACTTCCAGCGCGTCGGTCGTCGTGACCTTGCCGGCGAACAGGAAGGCCGTCTGGCGCAGCGACGACTCCAGGTCGAAGGGTTCGATGGCCGAGACGGCATCGCGAGGGATGATCACGTCGTACCAGCGCAGCGCCGCGCTCGCTGCCGTGTAGTGGACGCAGATGTTCGCCACGGTGCCGCAGATCACGAGTGTGTCGACGCGCCACAGGCGAAGGAAGTGATCGAGCGGGGTTCCGTAGAAGGCGTCGTAGCGGACCTTCTGGATCACGAGCTCGTCCTCGCGGGGCGCAAGCTCCTCCACGATCTGCCAGCCCCACGTACCGCGCCGGACGTGCTCTCCCCAGATCTTCCATTCGGGGTCGCCCTCGTCATGCGTGTCCTGGCTGAACACGACCTTCATCCGGGCTTGCCGCGCGCGCTCGAGCAGATGGGCGATCCGCGGGAGCGTCGCCTCGGCGTCCGGTACGACAAGGGTGCCGCCCTCCTTGACGAAGTCGTTCTGCATATCGATCACGAGCAGCGCGGCGCGCGAGGGATCGACAGACACGCTCTCGTACACCTCGTACTCCGGAACTTCGACTGTGCGCGCCATCTTCAGAAAATAGCGATCGCGGGGATCGCATCTGTCGAGCCGGCATTGTGACTTCCCTCAGGGTTTGCGCGCCAACCCGCGGGTGTGAATCTCAGCGAAAGGAGGCCATTGTCCGCAACCGACGAGCCGATCAGTTTCGAGCAGCACATCAAGCCGCCCTTTCGGGAGCACGACCGTCAGTCGATGAAACGGGCGTTCGACCTTTGGTCACACGACGACGTCGCCCTGAATAGCGAGGCCATACTCGGGCGTCTTCGCGAAGGCACGATGCCCTGCGACGGCGCCTGGCCAGACGAGCCAGCCGCTCTGTTTCAGAGCTGGGTCGAGGGAGGAACGCCCGCCTAAACGTCCTCCGACAGGCCTGCCCTAGAGGGCCTTGCGGGCCTTGATGATCGCGCTATGCATGCCGTCGCCAACCTCGTGCGCGAACTCGACGGCCACGTCCTCGAAGCCCGCCGCCTCGAGGCCGGCCTCGTACTCGCCCTTCGAGAGCGCACCCGCGATGCAACCGACGTAGCTGCCGCGCTCGGCTCGCTCTGAAGCGCTCAGGCGATCCTCGGCGACGATATCGCTGATCCCGATCCGCCCGGCCGGCCGCAGGACACGCGCCATCTCGATGAAGACGGCGGGCTTGTCCACCGAGAGGTTGATCACGCAGTTCGAAATGATCACGTCCACGGACGCTGCCGGCAGCGGGACGGCCTCGATCACGCCCTTCAGAAAGTGGACATTGGTCACGCCCGCGTCACGAGCGTTTGCCTGGGCCAAACCCAGCATTTCGTCCGTCATGTCGAGGCCGTAGGCGATCCCGCCCGGCCCGACGCGCTTCGCCGAGAGGATGACGTCGATGCCTCCGCCGGAACCGAGGTCGAGCACGGTCTCTCCTTCGTTCAGCTCGGCGACGGCCGTCGGGTTTCCGCAGCCGAGGCTGGCAAGCGTCGCTGCCTCCGGAAGTTCACCGCGCTCTTCGATCGTGTAGGCAGCGCGGACGACCTCTTCGGTCGCCGCCTCTGCGGTGCAGCAGGAGTCGGCGCAGCAGGTGGCCGCAGATCCCGCAGCCGCTGCGAGCGCCGCTTCAGCGTACCGCCGACGAACCTGGTCGCGCACCGCGTCTGGACTCTGGGTGCTCATCGAACCACCTCCGGAAACTCGACGAGGCCGGCAAGCCGCGCTCCGGCCTCAGGATTGAGAGAGAAGTACGCCCACTTGCCTCGCTGCTCGCGGTCGAGGAGGCCCGCGTCCGTCAGCCTCTTCAGGTGATGGCTGACGGTCGCCTGGGCCAGGCTGAGAGCCGGCATGAACTCACACGCGCAAACCGGCGCATCGCTGGTCGCGAGCAGGTTGACGATTCTCACGCGTGCCGGGTCGGCCAACGCCTTGAAGAGGGCGGCCGTCGCCTCTGCTTCGTTTTCCGAGAGCGTCGGGGCGTCGAGCGGTTGGCAACAGGCAATCAGCTCGAGGGATGTCATATCGATGATCATCGTATCGATGGATCTCGATATGTCAAGTTTGCAGCCCGAGCCGTGTGAGATCATCGAGCAATGACGGAGACACCGGGAGCGACGGCGGCGGCACGGGGGCCGATCGGCGAGACCCGCTCCATTGGCCTCTCGATCCTCTGGTTCATCCTGACGATCGGGATCTACGGGTTCTACTGGGTCTACAAGACCCACGAGGAGATCAAGCGCTATTCCGGCAACGGCATCGGCGGCGTCATCGGCCTCGTCATCTACATCGTCATCTCGCCGGTGACCTTCTTCGTCATCCCCTCCGAGGTCAGGTACATGTACGAGGATCTCGACGGCGGCAAAAGCCCGGTCCGCGGGATCCACGGCCTCTGGATCCTGCTCCCGCTCATCGGCCCGATCATCTGGTTCGTGCAGGTGCAGGGAGCGCTCAACCGTTACTGGGAATCGAAAGGCGCGCCCCCGCCATAGCGGCGGTCAGCTCAGGAACTCGGCCAACCGCTCGGCCTCGTCGTCGACCTGCTTGCGAGCCTCGCGCGACAGCCGCTCGAAGGGCTCGAGTTCGACTCGGCCGCGGTCGACCTTCCAGATGCCCGCCGCCTGGCCGTCGACGAGGAAGGTCTGCAGCGAGTGCGGTGTCTTCGTGTTGAAGACCTTCGCCCGATGCCGTTCCGGGAGGATCTGCGTCCGGCGCGCGTGCGCGAGGTGAGTTGCATCCCACGCGGGCAGGAACCGCGGCGGCGCAGGGGTTTCCGGGTCCGGGAGCGGAGCTCGGGGCAGGTCGAGGAGCTCCGCGCCCGCCTCGTCCAGGAAGCGCCGGAGGCGCATCCGCTCCACGGTTGGAGCAAGCGCTCGCGGCGGGAGACCGGCCCAGTTCGCGGCGTCCTTCAACGAAGCCGGGCCGAACGCGCCCAGATAGCGGCGCACGAGATGCTCCAGGCCTTCGTCCTCCGTCGCCTCGGACGGGCCGAGCCACCTTTCCGCCGTCGCGTAGAGGTCGGCTCGCGGCCGCTCCCAGGTTCCAGAAGGAGGCGCGCGCAAGAGGTCCACCCACATGCCGACGCCGTTCCAGGTGGAGCTGTCCAGGCCGAGCTCTTCGACGAGCTCCCGCCGCCACCGCGGACCATCCTCGAGGAGGGACGCCACCCGCCGCGCCACGGCCGGCACCTTCTTCATGTCGACCCGCCTCGCGTGAGCCTGCATCCACGACTTACGCCGGAGCGTCCTGACTCCCTCGGTGAACAAGGGGTAGTCGCGCGCGGACACCGTGTGGATCGTGACGCGCATCACCGTCGCCTGGACGACGCTGCGCCGTTCGAGCGCACGCGTCAGGTCGCCCCGCTCGAACCCCGCCAGCCGAGACCATAGACCGATGTAGCCCGAGCGCGCGTCTTGCGTCTGCAGGCCGCCGACGCGCTCGACAGCGCGAGGGATCGGCAGCTCGGCTCGCTCGAGGAGAAGCTGCCGGGCGAGCAGCGCACGGTTCAGCTCCCTCACCGTGAGGATGCGCTCGGCCACACTGAAGTCATACATGGGCCGCGCGCGCTCCGGGTATGCCCGGGGCGTGCGGGACGACAGGAGTCGCAGCAAGGAGGAGCTCGACCAGGAATGGAGCGAGCTCGTCGAGGAGCATCGGCTCGCCATGCCGGGCACGCAGGTGCTCTTCGCCTTCCTCCTCGTCCTCCCGTTCCAGCAGCGCTTCCGTGAGCTGACCGATCACCAGGTCTACGTCTATTACTCGGCGCTCCTGTGCGCCGCGATCGCGATCATCCTCCTGATCACGCCGACCGCCGCCCACCGGATGCTCTGGCGCCACGGGGAGAAGGAAGCGCTGCTCAGGGTCTCCACCTTCACGGCGATCGCCGCGACAGCCTTTCTCGCCGCCGGCATGTCCGCCTCCGTCTACCTCATCACCGATGTTCTCTTCGGCGAGCCCGCGACAACGGTCGTGACGGCCGTCCTGGGAGGCCTCTTCATCGGGTTCTGGTACGGCCTCCCGCTGGTGCGACGCCTGCGCGGTTGAGCTCGTTCTGGAGCAAGGAAAGCGCGGCTTCAAGCCGTATGCGGTTGCGGGGCGAGTTCAGCCACCCGCTTGCGCCGGACGGGTGTGGAAGCGGGACGGCAAGCGCGTCCCCGAGCTCGAACTGCGATCCGATGCAGTCGTCTAGGCGTGAGATGCCGAGCACGCGCTTGATGGCGAGGCCTCCCACCGGCACGATCACGGCCGGCCTGAGCAGGCGCAGCTCCCAGTCGAGCCAGAAGCGACAGAGCTCGATCTCCCGGGGGGTCGCGGGCCTGTCTCCGCGGCCCGAGGGATGTCTGCCCGGGTAGCAGCGCGTCACGGAGACGCAGTAGAAGGTGCCGTAAAACTCCTCCTCGTCGAGCTCGAGCCAGCGGCGCAGCGTCTGGCCCGCTCGCCCCCGCCAGGGCCGCCTCTCCTGGGCCTCGACCACGCCGGGCGCCTGACCGACGATCATCGCCCGCTGGCCGTCATGGCCTTCGAGCACCGGGAGTGACGCGAGCGGGTAGCCCTCCTCGGCGCAGGCTCGGCAGACACGGTTGTCGCGCTGGAGCGAGGCGAGGGAGCGATACGAGCGTTTGCGCCGCGTCACCCGGGTAGGTTAGGCCGGTGCTGGGGCCGCCTGACCCGTTACTTCTTGCGGTTGACCGCGGCGAGCAACTGGCGCTTGTTCATGCTTGAGCGGCCCTTGACGTTCAGGCGCTTCGCCTGGTTGTAGAGCTGCTCCTTCGTCTGGCCCTTCGGCCGCGTCGTGCCTGACCGGAGACCACCGCGACGGCCCGAGGAGATGTCGCGCGTCGAGGATCGCGAGGCGGTGCGGGCTTCGCCCGACCGCGCGCGCTCCTTGTTGACCGTCCGGGCAGCGATCTCCTCCGCACGATCGGTGGAGGCGCCCCTCTCCCTTGCGCTGTCCTTGATGTGCTCGTACTGGCGGGCGCGTTTGGTGCCCTTCTTTACTCCACGAGGTGGCATGCATGCCCCTTTCCTATGCCGTTTTCCAGCTTGTACCGCCGTCCTGGAGCACTAAACGCAGGCGCTACCATGGTCGCGGCGCGGAGAGGTGTCCGAGCTGGCCTAAGGAGCGCGACTGGAAATCGCGTACCCGGCGAAAGTTGGGTCGCGGGTTCGAATCCCGCCCTCTCCGCCTGTTTGGCTCGGTCCTAGCCGGTCGCCTCGACCAGGAAGGCGACCAGGTCGGCGAGCTGCTTCTCGTCGAGCTGCTCGCCGAACGTCTGGGGCATGATCCCCGGCTGGTAGCCGGTCGCGACCTCCGCGTTCGGATCGACGATCGACTCGTGGATGAAGGCGGCGTCCTTGCCCTTGAGGACCTCGTCGAGGTTCGGCCCGATGGTTTGCGTGGCGCCGGCTTCCTTCAGGGTGTGGCAGGTCGCGCACGGGGGCTGCGCCGTCGTGGTGAAGATCTCCTTCCCCGCCACTGGGTCGCCGGCAGGCTGCTGGCCGGTCCCGGTCCCGGTCGGGCTCGTGGCGGCGGTGGTCGGCGGTTGATTCGTCACTCCCGCCGACTCGCCACCTTCGCTCTCGAAGTGGTGGCTCTCCCCCAGCACCGCAACCGCGGTGAGCATCCCGACGACCAGAAGCGCCGAGACGAGCACGAAGACCCGAAGAGAACGACCGGGAAAGTCCGGTCTCCGCCGCGGGACCACGATGGAGACGAAGAGACTGAAGCCGACGAGGGCCGCGGCGACGATCCCGATGATGACGTCGTTCCGGTTCACGAGGCGGGCATACGATAACCACGTGCGCCGCTCGGGTCTCTACTTCGCCGCGGGCGCACTCCTCCTCCTGGCCGTTTTGCTCGCGGCCGCAGGCGTCGGCGACCGCCCCGGGGCCCTCTCCGACTGGCAAGCGCTCGTACTCGGAATCGTGCAGGGCCTGACCGAGCTGCTGCCGATCTCGTCCTCGGGACACCTGATCCTCGTCCCTTGGCTCGCGGATTGGCACTACCTCGAGGCGCACCCAGACTTCAACAAGACCTTCGACGTCGCGCTCCACCTGGGCACGCTCGTCGCTGTCGTCGTGTACTTCTGGAGCGACGTCGTCCGCTACGTGACCGCGGGCTTCCGCTCCGTCGGTCGGCACAGCGTGTCGGGGCCCGACGAGCGGATCGCGTGGTACGTGTTCGCGGCCACGATTCCCACCGCGGTCGCGGGAGCGGCCGGTGAGGACGTCATCGAGAAGCACCTTGGCCAGCCGTGGCAAATTGCCATCCTGCTCGCGGTTTTCGGGGTTCTCCTCTGGCTGGCCGACCGCCTTCCGGAACGGAGGACGATCCAGGACCTCCGCTTCGGAACCGCCTTCGCCATCGGGGTGTCCCAGATCCTCGCGCTCGTACCGGGCGTATCCCGCTCGGGGATCACGATCACGACCGGCCGGGCAGCAGGGCTCGATCGCGACTCCGCGGCGCGCTTTTCGTTCCTGCTCCTGATCCCCGTCGTCTTCGGTGCCGTCGTCTACAAGGGGGTGAAGCACGTCCTCATCGAGTCCCTCCCGCCCGGGTCGACGGGACCCTTCGTCGTAGGGACGCTCGCCGCCGCAGGCGTCGGCCTCGTGGCCATCGACGTCCTCCTCGGCTACGTGCGGCGCCGCGACTACTCCCCGTTCGTGGTCTACCGCCTGCTGGCGGCGGGGATCGTCCTCGCCATCATCGCCACCGGCCTGCGCGACGCGACGTTCTAAGCGGGCTACACTCGCCCGAAAGGGAGGGCAGACGGCAAGCATCGCAAGAGAGGCGCCGCGTGCGGCCCGCGGGCAACTCGGGCTCGCCCTCGCGACCCTGGTTCTAGCTCTTCTCCTCGCTGCAACGGCCGCCTGGGCGGCAGGGCGCCTCCGGGAGCACACCGAGGCCAATGCCGCCGAGGCCCGCCTGGCCTCCTCCCTTCGAGCAGGGGTGGCCGAGGTACGTAGCGAGCTTCGAGAAGCGTCGTCGCAGGCTCGAGCCCTTTCGCTCTCGCCCGACGTCCAACGAGCCTTTGTGCGGCGCGACCTGAAGGCCTTGCGACTGCTCCTCCCACCGGGCGACAACGTCGCGTTCGTTCTTTCGAACCGCGAGGTCGGCACAAGTGGCTATGTCCTTCGCCGGGCTGTCGAGGTCAGCGACGCACGTGGCCGCCAGCTTGGCCGGGTGGTGGTTGGGGTTCCGCTCGACGCGGCGCTGATCAAGCGGCTCGACGCGACCGCAGGCGTCCCGGAGGGAGACGGACTCGCCATCTCCGAGAACGGTCGCTACCTCACTCCGCTGCCAGAGATGGTCGACCGACGCTCGATGTGGACGCCCCTCGCCTCGGGAACCGATCTGCGCCTCGTCGCCTTTACGCCGAACCAGCCGATCGCCGACGCGACCTCGGACACGAGACGTCGAGTGTTCTTCGCCACCTTGCTGACCCTCGCGCTCATCGCTCTCGCCTGGTGGAGCGCCACGCGGTTCATGGCCCCGCGCGCGGACCCGGCGCCCGCGCCTCGCCGGCGAGCGCACGACCTGGAGCCTGACTCGACGGGCAGGCGAGCGCGAGAGGCGGTGGCGCTCGTCGGCGAGGCGTTGGCGGCGACCCACGATCCCGCCGCCCTCCTGCCGGTGATCGTCGAGAGCGCGGTGGGAGCGACAGGCGCGGTGGGAGTGCGCCTCGTCAGCGACGGTGCCGAGCGTTTCCGGGCCGGCCACCCTGAAAGCGGCGGTCCGCCGCTCGCGGTCTCCCTCGGCACCGACGACGAGCACGTCGGCAGCTTGCTCATCTACCCGGAACGGGGCCGGCCCTTCAACGAAGACGAGGGCCGGCTTGCGCACTGGCTCGCTGCCCAGGCGTCGATCGCCCTCGAGAACGCCCGCTTGCACCGCGCCGTCGAACAGCAGGCGATCACGGACGACCTCACCGGCCTCGCGAACCGGCGCCGGTTCAGGGAGTCGCTGGGCCTGGAGGTCAGCCGCGCCGAGCGGTTCGGCGGGTCGCTGGCGCTCGTCCTCGCGGACCTTGACGACTTCAAGCGGGTCAACGACCTCTACGGCCATCAGGTCGGGGACGACGTGCTCCGCCGGTTCGCAGACCTCATGCGCGAGAGCGTGCGTGAGTTCGACCTGGCCGTCCGCTACGGCGGCGAGGAATTCGCCGTCCTCGTCCCCGAGACCGACCCGGAGGGAGGCGCCCACCTCGCGGAGCGTCTTGCGGAAGCCCTTCGCGGCACGCGATTCACCAGTCGGATAGGCGAGTCGTTCTCGGTCACCGCGAGCTTTGGAGTCGCCGCCTTTCCGGGCGCGGGCTCGGCGGAGCAACTGATGCTCGCGGCCGACCGAGCCCTCTATCGCGCGAAGAAGAAAGGGAAAAATCGCGTAATTCGCGCGGATTAGTTTCGGCAGGCCGGGGCGACGCCCGCCGGGACTGTTATAAGCAGGCGAGTGCAGGACTGTCAGGTCTGTGGCCGCAGCTTCGACCCACTCGGCTTCCAGGTCGTCGTGCCCGAGCTCGGCCGCGGTTTCGACCGGATCGAATGCGCCCAGAGCGCCCGCAGGCTCGCGGGGCCCGGGAGCAGGCTGGCCGCGACCCCGCTCGTGGCGATCGTGGAGCCGGTTCCCGCGGCCCTCATGCCCGCTGCTGTCGGCTCAGCTCAGGCGCTGCGCCCGCTTGGCACCCCTGCGGCGACGCTCGGCTTCCTGGCCGCGGGAACGGCTGCGGCCGTCTTCCTCTGGCTGAACGCGCTCGGCACTGACCCGAGCAGCTTCACGCTCGGCCGCCTCAGCGCTCCTCCCGCCTTCGGCCAGCAGACAATTCAGGCACACGTCGAGCCTGCTCCGGCGGGCACCGGCCCGGCGGAGCGAAAAGCCCCTGACGAGGCGGCGCCGGTCACGGTGGTGAGCTTCGTCACGGCACCGAACCCCACCGGCTTCGCGCCGGCCCCCGCGACGGGCGGCGCGGACACGCCCCAGCCCTCATCCCCGCCGACGCTCGCCCGACGGGCCACGCTGCCTCCCCGGGGCTCCGGGCCCGGGAAGGCCACCGGCAAGGGCCATGCCAAACACGGCAAGGGCCATGCGAAACACGGTGAGACCGACGGTGCTCACAGTCCCGGACACGGGCAGGGGAAGGGCAACCCGCACTAGAACCGCGCCGCCCGGGCGGTTGTAGTAGTCCGATGGAGATATGGAAGGCAGCGGTGGCCGTCGTGGTGCTGCTCGTCGCCGCCTGCGCGGGCGAATCCGAAGCGCCTTCGCCCGAGCTCCTTCCGGATCTCGACCAGGCCCCACCGGCAGCCATCTCGGTCGTTGTGCGCGAAGGGCGCGAGCGCCTCGTCTTCCTGTCCGCGGTCGAGAACGTGGGCGCGGGGCCGCTGCTCGTCGCCGGGCGGCGGCCGAGCGCGTCGGAGCCCGAGATGACAGCGCGCCAAGTCGTTCGCAAGGCGGACAGGACCGCTACGACGCACGTCCTCGAGGCGCGCCTGCGCTTCGTCGTCTCGGAGACGCACCGGCACTGGCATCTGCTCGGCTTCGAGCGTTACGAGCTCCGCACCCCCGACGAAAAGACCGTCGGCCGTGATCGTAAGACAGGCTTCTGCCTGGGCGACCGCTACGACACCGATTCGGGCTCACGTATCCCCGGGGAGCCGCCCAGGGCGGTCTGGACGCAGGAGTGCGGCCGTGGCCAGGGCGGACGCCTGCACCTCCTCGAGGGTCTCTCACCCGGGTTCGGAGATGACTACGTGCCTTTGCTCGAGGGCCAGTTCATCGACGTCACCGGCGTCCCGCCCGGCCGCTACATCCTCACCCACCGCGTGAATTCGACCCGTGATCTACGCGAGTCCGGCTACGCGAACAACGCCGCATCAGCGCTCCTCGAGCTCGGTCGCGACGCACAGGGCCGGGCTACCGTGACCGTCCTCGCAACCTGCCCCGACACCGCTTCGTGCCGCTAGGGAACCGTGTCGACGACACCGGTGTATCAGGGTCAAAACAGGAGGAGGAGGCCACCGGATGCGACGTCCATTTCTCGCCTTTGCCCTCGCGCTTCTCGCGGCGGCTGCGTTGAGCGCAAGCGCCTTCGCCAAGGAGGGCGGCGTCGAGCTCAGCTCGACTCCGGGCGCGCTCGGGCCAGGAGATCCCTGGACGCCGAGCCTGACCCTGATCGACGAAGGCGGGCAGCTGCCCGCCAACCTGAAGCCGGGCATCAGGATCACCAACCTGGAGACCGGCCGAACGGTCGATTACCCGGCGACGCCGACGGACAACCCGGCGGCCTACACCGTGCGGGTTGTCTTCCCCACCCCGGGCCAGTGGGACTACGCGGCCTACGACGGCGTCACCGACCGGCTCTATGAGTTCCCCGCGACGACGATCCTGGCACCGAAGGGGAATGTCGCGGCAACTCCCAAGGCCGCGGCGACCGCCGAAGAGGGCTCGTTCCCGCTCTGGCCGCTCCTCGGTGGCCTTGGCGGCGCGGGGCTTCTGGCTCTGGGAGCCCTCGCGGCGATCCGCAGCCGGAAGTTCGCTCACTAAGGACGACCTCGCCAGGAGGCGGACGAAGGGCGGCTTCGGCCGCCCTTCGTCCTGAGAGCCCGCTCTAAGAGATGTAGACGGGCGTGTGCAGGGGAACGCGGTCGTAGAGATCGATCACGTCCGGCACGGCCATGCGGATACAGCCGTGCGAGGCGGCGCTGCCGATCGAGGACGACTCGGCCGTGCCGTGGATCCCTGCGCCGTCCCAGAAGCCCATCCAGCGCGCCTTGAGCGGATTCTCCGGATCGCCCGGCGGGATGATCTTCCCGGCGAGGTCGCCCGCCCAGGCCTTCTTCGGGACATACCAGGCGGGATTGACCGCCTTCGACCTGATCTCGTAGAGACCGGCGGGTGTCTCGAACCCGATCCGCCCGATGGCGACGCGGTAAGTCTTGACGAGTTTCTCCTTGACGAAGTAGCGCAGCTCCTTCCGGCTGCGGCTGACCGCGATGAAGAGGCGGAAGCGCTTCTGCAACTCGCGCGTCGTTACCTTTGGACGCAGGACGCGTGTGGGAAGCTCCAGCGAGCGCGCCGACTCCGGATCAATCAGAGCGTCCTCGATTGCGACTCTGAGCGCCGGCTCTCTCACCGCCACGCCGTTCCTCGAGGGCCTGATGCGAATACCGGTAAAGGAGGCTTTGCTCTTGCCCTCGCGCGGCTTCGCGTCGACCATCTTGCTCACCGAACGGACGAACCGCTGGACGGCTTCGCTCGAGTATGTGATGTCGAGGTCGAGACGCCTGCTCAGGCGGCCACCGGTGACGTCGCGGAAAGCTCGGGTGAGGAAGTCTCCCTCCCGGCTCTCGGACAGGGCGCCGGCGAGGAGCCCGTCGAGGTTCGTCGCGAGCTCGGCCGTGGAGGGAGAGAAGACGAACTGGCCACCCCGGTAGAGCATGACGATCGGCTGCGCCAGTGGATCGCCGATCCGCTCGGCGAGAGCGGCTCGCGCCTCGGCCAGCCGCATGCCGCCCACGTCGACGCCCGCGATCGAGATCCCTTCCGCCAGCCGGTCGTCTCGCGCGGCGTCGTAGCGCCAGCCAGCCGCGGCTGCGGCTCCCGCCGCGAGCACGAGCAGCCCAAGGAGAACGATCAGGACTTTCCGCACGGCTTACTGAAGTTAATACGAGCCGCGACGCCGTTCCAGCGCCAACGTTTCGGGGGCGAAGATTAAGCACGTGTTAGAGACGCGGTGCGCGACCTTGTGACACCGCGTTTCCTGCCGATACCTTCGTTAGCGTTCAACTTTGTGAGACACGCGTGCTCGATCCTCTAATCGACCTCCTTACCTCGAATACGCCCGTGCCCTCTATCTGGGGGAGGGTCCTCGTCATCGTGAGCCTCTTCGCGCTGGCGCTCCTCGTCTCGCGCCTGAGCGCGTTCGTGGCTCGCCACGTCCTTGTCTGGCACGATCGCCATAGCGACGGCGACCTCGAGACGACGGGGAAGATCGCCGGCATCAAGCGGAGGGAGACGCTCGTCAGCGTCATCCGCACGGCGATCGCCTACGCGGCGTTCGCGACCGCGGTCGTCCTCTCCGTCGCGCAGATCACGGGCGGCGTGGACAAGCTGACCGCACTCGCGGGAGCGTCATTCGCATTGATCGTGGCCGGCTTTGCCGCCCAGCGGCTGCTGCTCGACATCCTCGCGGGCTTCACCATGTTCCTCGAGCGCTGGTACTCGGTCGGCGACACCGTCGTCCTCGTCGCGGCGGTCGAGCTCCAGGGGGTCGTCGAGGACGTCTCCATCAGGCGGACGAAGCTCCGGTCGCTGAACGGCGAGGTGATTCAGGTGCACAACAGCCAGATCACGGCCGCGCGCGTCTCCCCCCGCGGCGTGAAGGAGCTCGCCATCGAGATCTTCGTCAGCAAGCGCGAAACCGGCGAGCGCCTGATCGAGGATGTTGCCCGGATCCTGCCCGAGGGGCCGACGACCTTCCTCAAGCGTCCCTGGATCTCGCACGTGGAGGAGCTTTCGCCGATTCTGACGCGGATCCGCGTCCATGCAACGGTGATTCCGGGCCGCGAGTGGATGGCGGAGGAGTTCTTCCCGGATCTCCTGAAGCAGCGCGCGACCGACGGCCTTATCGTCCACGGGCCCGTGGTCTTCGCAATCGATGAGCGTGCCATGAGGAGCTTCGCCCGCGCGAGCGCGACTACCCGGCGAAGCTTCGACCGCGTGCCCGCAGGCGCACGAGCCAGCTAGCTGGCGTCTACCTGTAGCGGTAGACGATGCGGCCCCGCGTGAGGTCGTACGGCGAAAGTTCTACCTTGACGCGATCGCCGAGGAAGATGCGGATGCGGTAGCGCCGCATCTTCCCGGCTGTGTAGCCGAGCGTCTCGTGACCGTTGTCGAGCTGGATGCGGAACATCCGGTTGCGGAGGGCCTCGACGACCTCTCCCTCCAGCTCGAGCTTTTCTTCCTTTTCCTTGCCGGCGATGACAGCCTCCTTTCGATGAGATCGAGGCGGGGCCGCCGAAGCGGCCCCATACTCGGTTGTTACTTACTTAAGAAGCGACGGGGGCGACATTGGTCGCCTCCGGCCCCTTCTGACCCTCCCGCTCCTCAAACTCGACGCGGGCGCCCTCCGAGAGGCTCTTAAAGCCCTCGCCGGCGATATTGCTGTGATGCACGAAGAGATCCTTCGATCCCTCGTCAGGGGTGATGAAGCCGTACCCCTTGCTGTCGTTGAACCACTTCACGGTTCCGGTTGCCATAGAAAAACACCTCCCTTACAAACTCACGAACAAGTAAGGAAGGCGCACGAACGCAGACCGGACTCGCTCTAGATTTCACCTGAAGGGTAGCAGGCAAACGGCCCGCCGGGAACTGCGGAATGGCCCGCCGAGCGGGCACGGCCCGCTTTGTGAGCGTTGCGCCTCGTTTGTCCATGTGCGGGCATGCGGCCTATGGTCTCACCTTGGCTGGGCGACGACGGGCACGCGCCCGCCTATGCGAGCGCACCCGCTAGTCAGAGCAGAACCGTTTGAACCAACAGCACGGTGACGAGGGCCATGACGAGGCTGAGCCCGATGGCCGCGGCGAGAGCCAACACCTCCGGCCGTCGAACTTCGACCATCCCTCGCACGGGCGACGGAAGCAAGTGCCGCCGCCGACCAGTCAGGAGCAAGACAAGGCAGGCGATTGCGACCCACAGCAAGAGGAGTAGCAAGTACGGGGGATCCCATGAAGGAGGCACCGAGGGTAGCGGCAGTCTTGGAGTTCCACCGCTTGCTTGATCGCGCCCGCTCGTAGGTCGAAGGCCGGAGCCAGACTCCGAGCCCGCGGTGGCGGCCGAAACCCCCCCTTCGCTTGGGGTCGCTAAGAGAATCCCGGAACCTTCGACCCGCCAAAGCAACAGGGGCCCCTGCGGGGCCGGGCGCGAGCCGTGCCCTTGAAGCGTGGTCAGGAGTGTGCGAAGCCGCTGCACGGCCGCTCGCTCTCGCCGGGTCAGACCGCCTCTCTCGAGCCTGCGGATCTCCAGGCGAATGAATCGCATGACTCGCGCGCGAAGCTGCGGCGAGGCCGATGCGAGCAAGGCGCGGAGGCGAGCGATGTTGGCGCGCACATGGCGCCCAGACTCGATTCGCTCGAGCAGGCTCTCGTAGCGACGGGGAAGCCGGTCGAACCTCGTATGGGGCGACCCCCGGTTCGAGTCCGTCGTAGATCCGGATGAGGCATCGCCGCTGGGCGCGGACCCCGATCCGCCGTCGGCACCCGACGAACTGGCGTTAGTCGTTCCGGAGTCGGAAAGGGAGCCTGATCCGGAGACGGCATCGGTTGCTCCGGAGACGGCATCGGTTGCTCCGGAGACGCTACTGGTCGCGTTGGTCACGCTGCCGGTCAGATCCGAGACGACCGTGGTCTGCGAAGTGATCGTCGAGATTGCGGAGGTGACCGTTCCGATTGGATCGAGAACCTGCGCGCCCGCCATCGCCGCGCTGCTAGCCACCCCGCCCAGCGCGAGGATGACAAGGAGCAGAACTCGAATCGCCGCAGACCGCATCTCCCATCTCACGTTTACCCGCCTTTGGAGGAGCAAACCCCGAATCGCTAAGGTTCGTAGGGAGATGGCGGCTTCGCCGAGGAGGGACGTCACTTCAGCGAACAGATCCGGGTCCGAACGCCCGCGGTTTAGTCGATCGTGCAGAAGACGCTCGACAAGGCGCTGTCCGATGGACTCCGATATTTGAAGGCGGAGACCGAGCGCTCTTCGGCCTAAAGCTCGACTCCTGACCCAGCTCTGACTAGGGGAAAAGCGATGCGCCGCGAGGCGCCTCCTTAGTCGCGCAACCCGCTGGTCCCGGGCCGATCACGACCCCACCGCGAAACGCACTGAGCTGAGCCGCGGGAACGGGGTTCGGCTCGAACTGCCGGTCCCAAAGATCCTTGAGCCTCTACGCCCGACGAAGGAGCGTTCGCGTCTCCTGCACGCACCGGATGAAGTCGCCGGCGGGGGGACGTCCGCACCGGTGAGCTCGTAACCGAACCTCGTCATCCGCTCGGCGATGACCGTCTCACAGAGCGCCGCTTCCCAGGGTGCAAGCGCCTCGCGCCACTGTCCGACGCGCTCGGTCGTCGTCGTCGCGCGCGCGCTCGCATGCCAGTGCTTGCCCTCCGCTAGCCTCCCGCTCCGCTCCAGCAGCTACCCCTGTTGCTGAGGCGTCCCTAGCAGCTTCATTGATTAGCAGGACTTCGGCTTACACGTAACTGTCTCGAAGACTGTGACCGTCACCGGTTGTATTGCGGTCACCGTGGCGACCTCTCGCGTCGTGACCGTGTGCGTTTCACGAACCGTGCGAGCAGGCAGCGTAACCAAGTCTTGAACGGTCGTTCCGCGGCGATGGCGTAGGACGAGGACTGGCCCACCCTGGCGCTTGACCGTCTCTGTGACCACTTCCGTGCGGGAAAAAGACGACACCCGCGCTGCGTTCGAGTGAGCGATATAGGGGGTCTCGCCATCGGACCTCGTTACCGCTGTTGCGGCGAGGACGCCGCCACCGAGAAGGGTGCCGATGAGGAGCACAAGTGCGATGCCCTGGTTCGCTCTCAAGAAGCGGCTTTGGGCCCGGCGTCGGTGTCGGAACGCGTCGAAACGATCGAGCAGACCAGTGATGACGCTGTAAATGATCTCGCGCACCTAGCTCTCCCACCAGACGCAAGTCGTCAGGCACGATAACGGCTACTTGCCAGCGTGGGCTCCTGTAGCGCGAGTTCCGGCTCCTTAGACGTCCCAGGAACGCCAAATCAACTGGGAAGCCTCGTCGCGTCAAGCACGACTATCCCCTTGGGTTAGCCCGCCGCGGCCCTTCCGCAAGCTTCCCCGCTATCGAAGCCTTGGTGCGCAAACGAAAATCCAGGCGACGAATGTGAGCATGGTGCCCATCGTGCGTGTTCCCCACCGTGTTCCCATCCTCCGTTCGCGGTTCGGCCCAACTGATGCGAAAGGCCCCGTTTCCAGGGCCTTCCTTGGTGGGCGCAGATGGGATCGAACCATCGACCTCCCGCGTGTGAAGCGGTTTCCGGGGTCTCAGACCTTCGTCAGGATCCAAGCCTGCTAGGAGTGAAAACTCCCGCAAATCGGACTCTTTGAAGATCGCCTAGAAGGGACCACTACGAACCTCATAAACCCTCTACAGACCCCGCTGCCGGGGTCTAAACGGGGTCCAGACGATGCTACTGGGGGTGAGCGGCCTCAGTCCGTCCAATCGGGCAGCGAGGTCTCGCCGACTCCTGGGCTGTGGAGCGCTCTCACGTCGCTGCCGTCGGGGTCCATGATGAACAGGCCCGGCGCCGAGAACACGATGTGAGCGCCGTCCGGCGACCACGCCGGTGTGTACGCACGGTGGTGCGTCAACCGGCGGACGGCCGAGCCATCGGGGCGCATCACATAGACGTCCGTGTAGTTGTCCGGATGGTCGCGATGCGACGTGAAGAGGATGGAACGGCCGTCGGGCGACCAGTCGACCTGCCAGCCCTCTCCCACTCTGGAGAGATCCACCACCCGGGAACCGTCGACGTCGACGATGGACATCAAATGCTGGCCGACGAGGTTGGAGTTGAAGATGATCCGTTTCCCGTCCGGTGACCACGACGGGTATTCGCCTCCGTCGGTGTCCGGCAGGCGGTGCTGCTCGGAGCCATCGGCGTTCATGATCGAGAGCCCCGTGCACCGGGGTCCTCGACCGGGAGGACAATTTATCTCTCCGGGACTCGCGTACGCGATCTTCGAGCCGTCGGGGGACCAGGCCGGAGAGAGGCCACGAGTCAGCCGGTGCGGTTCGGATCCGTCGGCGTTCATGAGCCAGATCTCCTGATCCCCATTGGGTTCGGAACGGAACGCGATCTGCGTTCCGTCCGGGGACCACGTGGCGTCGAATTCGGGCCAGGGTGACTGGGTCAGTCGGGTGAGGCCTGTCCCATCGGCATTGATGGACCAGACGTCGTGATAGTTGTCGAAGACGATCCGCCCGGAGAGCGAGGACCGATCTCCGCCGCTCGGCCCCGGCGCGTCAGAGGCTGCCGTGGACGGAGACGGGCGATCCTGCGGCTGCTCCCGATCGGACCCCCCGCTGCACGCCCCCAGTACCAGGGCCCCCACCAGAGCCATCGAGAGGATGCGGCCCCTCCTCATGCCATTTGTACTCCCCGGCCGGCCCCACGGTTCCCATTCGATCGAGGGCAGTCGGCGCTGTCAAACGACCTGGTCAGCGTGCCCCCGGGCAGGATTCGAACCTGCGCTCCCGCCTCCGGAGGGAGTTGGTCGAAGCCGGCGACCCAAACGGGGTCCAAAAGTGCGCCGCAGGCAGGCCGCATGTGAGACGGGCTCGTGTGAAACTTCGCCCCACCTAAGAGCACGACTCTTGAAGGAACGTCTCGCGGCTCCCGTCGTACTAGAAGAAGATGCGGTGGGAGCCCGAAGTCGCTGTCTTGGTCGGCGTCCTGATTGGGCTCGCCTTTGTTCTCGTGCTACTCAGGATCATCGGCGTTCTCTGAGCCGCGAGCACGTGCGTCAGCTTCTCGGCAAGAAGTAGAGAAGGGCCACCTCCCCAACCAAGAGAGGAGACGGCCCGCCCGAACAATTCGGCACGGCGGACGCGAGTACGTCCCCCGAAAGGGGTAAGCGGGCCTTCCTGCTTGGTCTCAGGACTGCCCGCTCACCACCCGCCGGACGCCACCGGGAAAGGGCGGGCGTCCCTGGCTGAAACGTCACGGCTGCGGCCCCGTGACGCTCGAGGAAGAACGCTACCACTTGCACGGCTGTGAGCGACCTTCTAATCAGGGGTGCTCTGTCACGCCGGGGTCCGCCCCGGGGTCCAGCGGAAAATCCGTAGTCCGGCCGGAAAACGAAAATCGCCGCCTAGCAGCGATTTCGTAGGTGGGCGCACCTGGGATCGAACCAGGGACCTCCCGCGTGTGAAGCGGGCGCTCTCCCGCTGAGCTATGCGCCCCAGGGAGGGTCAGTTTAGCCGCGAACCACGCTGGTACCATGGGCTTCGCCCGGCCGCGCTAAGTGGGGAGCTAGCGGTTCCCTGAACCCGCAATCCGCTCTAGCGGGGCCGAATCCCTTCCCAAGGGGGTTGTTGTTCGAAGTAGGGCTTGCGCACGCAAGCGTTGACGGCCAGGTTCCGCGCATCGGGAGCCTACGAACCGCGTCAGATCCGGAAGGAAGCAGCGCTAAGTGGTCTCTCCCGGGTGCCGCGGATCAGCCTGGCCTGAGTGAGCGTCGCCGGCACCGCATCGAACGCGTCCTCGACGGAGGGTGCGCGGCCGGGCTTAAACTCACTTCACCGCGTGACCGCCCTCTACCGTAAATATCGCCCGCAGGACTTCGACGAGGTCGTGGGCCAGGAAGCGGTCGTTCGCACCCTCCGGAACGCGATCGAGCGGGATCAGATCCGCCAGGCCTACCTGCTCGCGGGGCCGCGCGGAACCGGGAAGACCTCCCTCGCGCGCATCCTGGCGAAATGCCTCAACTGCGAGCAGGGCCCGACCGCTTCGCCGGACAAGACGTGCAACTCGTGCCGCACGATCGCGGCAGGGACATCGCTCGACGTGATCGAGATGGACGCCGCGAGCCAGCGCGGGATCGACGACATCCGCGAAATCCGCGAGCACGTCATCCTCCAGCCGGTCGAGGGCCGCTACAAGGTCTACATCCTCGACGAGGCGCACCAGCTCACGGACGCCGCCTGGAACGCGCTTCTGAAGATGATCGAGGAGCCTCCGCCCCACCTCGTCTTCGTCTTCTGCACGACCGAGCTCCAGAAGGTCCTCGCCACGGTGCGCTCGCGCTGCCAGACCTTCCTCTTCGCACGGCCGCGGATGGCCGAGCTGACGAGGCTCCTGAGGAGAGTGGCCGACGGGGAGAAGATCGAGGCGCCCGACGCCGCGCTGTCCTTGATCGCACGGAGCGCGCGCGGAAGCTTTCGCGACGCCGTCTCCACCCTCGACCAGCTGTCTGCCGCGACGGACGGGCAGATCACGGTGCAGGCCGTCCTTCAGCTCCTCGGAGCCGTCGAGGAGGAGGCGCTCTTCCGCGTCTGTGACCTCGTCGTCGACAGGGACACCGCCGGCCTCCTGAACTTCGTCGAGGAGCTCGCCGAGCAGGGGCAAGACCTCTCCCGCCTGGTGAACGACCTGCTGGAGCACCTCCGCCACGTCCTGCTCGTCCAGCACCTGGGCGAGGTTCCGGACTCGGTGCCCGCGACGCCGGAGACCCGCGACCGCCTGCACGCGCAGGCGAACCAGCTCGGAGAACCGGACGTTCTCCGGCTGATCGATCTCCTCGCTGTCGCCGTGGACGACGTCCGCGAGGGAGGAGACCCGCGCCTCCCGCTCGAGCTCGCGCTCGTGAAGGTGACGCGGCCGGGGGCGGATCTCTCGCGCCAGTCTCTCTCCTTCCGCCTCGAGCAGCTCGAGAGCAAGAGTCGCGGCCAGCCGCAGAAGCCCCGCGAGCCCGCCGCCCCCGCGCCCGCCTCCGACCCCTCCCCTCCTAGCGAAGCGCGACCGGCGCTGGAGCTGAACGAGCTTCAGTCTGCGTGGAAGCAGGCCGTGCTCCCGGCGGTCGGGGAGCGCTCGATTCCCACCGCCTCCGTCCTCAACGAGGCGCGGCCGATCGAGCTTGCCGGCGACCGCCTGGTGATCGAGTTTCCGCCCGCGGCCTCCTTCCACCGCAACCTGGCCGAGGAGCCCAAGAACGCGAGTCTTTTGGCGGAGGTCCTGTACGAAGTCACGGGCCGCCGGCTCACGCTTGCGTTCGCCGTCGGCGAAGGCGAAGCGGACGAGCCAGATAACGAGGAGGCGCCCGCGACCGAGGAGGAGATCATCTCGCTGATGAAGAGCACGTTCGACGCCCGAGAGATAGGGGATGACAACTCATGAGCATGGACATGAACAAGATGTCACGTCCTCCCTGCTAACGAGCTTTTTCTACCGGAATCTTCTACCGCTTCAGTTCCGAGTAGCCGCCGCTCGAGAGCTTCGGCCTCGTCCTTGAAGACAACGCCGGCCAGGTGGAGGTACTTCTTGGTCGTCGCCATGCTCGAGTGTCCTGCCCCGGCCATGATCGCGACGGGGCTAGAGCCGCCGGCGGCTTGGTGTGTGAGGCTCGAATGGCGCGCGTCGTGGAAAGGTCGCACGTACCCGTCAATTCCAGCGACCTTGAGCGCCGCCTTCCATTGCTTGTTCCACCAACGGTCGGGGTTCATGCGCCGCCCGCTCTCCGGGCTCGCGAATACGTAGTCCTCGTCCGAGCGGTAGGGCGTCGACGTGCGCCAC
>DATNOU010000106.1:0-1633 GCA_035601195.1 Gaiellaceae bacterium
GCTGGCGAGCTTCTTCATCACTGGGCTCCTCCTAGCTAGTGTGCCTGCCCCCTCAAGAGTCCGCCGAGCACGAAAACTTGCGCGGCTCACCTCAGGCCGGACGAAGGACTCTTCCGGAGCCCGCGGCCTGTGGCTGGGGTCCACCGGCGTCGTCAGGTGTCATCGCTCGGTCACGAGTGCCAGGCGGCAGCGAAGGCGAGTCGGTTTAGCGACTGCGGAACACCAAACGGACACACCAGAGGAGACACGCGCGAGGTCTCGAGGAAAAGGGGCAGCAGTCAGCCCGTCACCGAGGTTCGAGTCCGGAACGCCCGCGGTAGCTCGATCACCCCGAGGTGTTCGTCGAGGGGATGCTCGCGGCTGCGATCCCGCTTGGCGACGCATGAGTCGGGTCTCAGGGACCTGCTCGACGCTCTCCCTAGGCTCACGCGCGCGTAGCCAGCAAAGTCGCCTACCGGGCGACCGGGTACATCACCAGGCAGTCCAGCTAGACCTTCTTCCCCAGCCTCAACCACTTGCGGATCTTTGCGATCAGGGTTTTGGTCATGGGGAAAGTCTACGACCGATGACGCGCGTGTGGATGCCGAGAACTCCGTTCGGGCTTTCGCCCGAGGCTCGATCCCGGCCCCTGCTCGGATAACCCCGTGCACCCCGCGAGTCAGTCTTGTCAGCGCCTACCGTCCTTTGTTTCACGCGCGCGCGCGCGGATACCAGACTGCTTCGAGCTTGGCAAGGTGGATGGGCGTAGGGTTCAGAAAGTCGTCGGTGGCGTTCCTCGGCCGTGGCTGGGCTACGTTCGGCTCTCTTGTGGAGTCTGTCGAGGGAGGGTCGTGTGCTGTGGTCGTTCGCGTATCTGGCGGTACGGAGTCTGATCGCGCTCGTCTCGTTGATGGGGCGCTCGAGTCGATCGAAGGAGTTGGAGATCTTGGTGTTGCGCCATGAGTTGACGGTGCTTCGGCGTGGGTCGCCGCGGCCGAGGCTGACGCGAGCCGATCGCGCGTTCCTGGCTGCGTTGAGCCGCTCGTTGCCTCGCTCGGCTTGGGCGAGCTCATGGTGAGACCGCAGACGTTGTTGGGTTGGCACCGTCGGATGGTCGCTTGCCGGTGGACCTACCCGTACGCGAAGCCGGGTCGACCTCCGCTTGATGCGTCCGTTCGCGCGTTGATTCTGCGCCTCGCTGGGGAGAACCCGCGCTGGGGATACCGGCGGATCGTTGGCGAGTTGAAAGGACTCGGCGTCGCTGTTTCGGCGACGACGGTGCGGAGCGTGCTGGCCGAGGCGGGTGTGCCGCCCGCGCCGGACCGGGCTGGCTTGTCGTGGCGGGCGTTTCTCCGTCAGCAGGCGGCGACCCCGCTGGCGTGCGACTTCCTGACCGTTGAGACGGCATTTCTGCAGCGGATCTAGGTGCTGTTCTTCGTCTCGCTTGCGACGCGGAGGATCGAGTATGTCGCGTGTACGTCGAACCCTGACGGCGCGTGGACGACGCAGCAGGCGCGCAACCTGATGATGCAGCTCGGCGAGGAGCAGCCGTTCCGGCTGCTGATCCATGACCGCGACTCGAAGTTCGGGGGCGGCTTCGACGAGGTGTTCCGCTAAGAGGGGGTGCGTGTGAACAGGGCGCCGAACGCGAACG
>DATNOU010000107.1:0-7701 GCA_035601195.1 Gaiellaceae bacterium
GGACACGATCGGCCGAGCCGCGGCGGAGTTGGAACGCTCGCTCGGAGCCTCGGGCGGTTCCCCGTTCGCGGAGGCGATGAAGAGCGGACTCGCCGCGGCCGACGAGCTCGCGGCCCAGGTCGAGCGTTCCTACAAGCTTCCGCTCGCGAGCGATGCGAGCTCGTAGCGGTACACGTTTGTCTCGCGTTTTCTGAAGCCGACCTTCTCGTACATACGGTTGGCAGCCTCCCGGCTGGGGCGCGAGGTCAGGTCGACTGTCCGGGCGCCGCGCTCGCCCGCGAGGCGGACGGCCTCGCGTGTCAGAGCCTCGCCGGCGCCGCGCCCGCGCGCCGCCTCGTCGACGACGACGTCTTCGATCCACGCGCGTAGCCCGCTCGGAGCCCGGAACAGGGCGAGCGTCAGCAGACCCACGATCCCCTCGTTGGTGCGGGCAGCGAGAACCGTCGTGGCGGGGGAGGAGACGATCTCATTCACCTCGTCGGCGTCGGGGATCGCCGCGGAGGCGGAGAGCTGAGGGATCAGGCGACGGAAAGCGTCCACAAGCTCGTCCGAAGGCTCGTTGGGAAGCTCGATACGGAGCACTTAGAGTGCGCCGCCGGCGGCAGGGGGCGCGGTGGGATCGACGCCCGCGTCGCCGATCTGCTGCCGAGCGAGGTACTCCTCTGCGAGCAGGATGCTGTCGGCCGCGCGCTCGACGACCGAGAGGAGGGCCGACATGCTCGCCACCTCCTCGCGCTGCTCCTTGAGAAACCAGTTGAGGAACTCCTCGCCGACGAGCTCGTTCTCCTCGCGGGCGAGGGCCGCAAGGCGCGCGATCTGCTCGGTGACCGCTCGCTCCTGCGCGAGGGCGAGGCGAACGGGCGCGACGGGGTCGGCGAAGTCGTTCTGAGGCTCGGAGACCGCAGGCATCACGACCTTCTCGCCGGCGTCGAGCAGGTACTGCACGAGCATCATCGCGTGATTTCGCTCCTCCAAGGCCTGGCGATAGAAGTGAGCCGCCAGCAGCGGCAGCGTCTCGGCGTCGTACCAGACGGCGATGGCGACGTACTGCTGAGACGCCGCGAACTCGTAGGCGACCTGGTCGTTGAGAGCGTCGGAGAACCCGGGCACGTCGGTAGAGTACTTGCCTATGGAAGGCGGATTCGGCTTCCCCTTCGGGGGCGATCCAGAGGAGCTCATGCGCGGTTTGCGCGAGTTCGCGGAGCGCCAGGCCGAGGCCGTGCACGAGTCTCAGCGGGAGCAGTTCGCGACGCTGACACTGAACACGGCCGTCGAGCTGACCGCAGCCGCGCTGAAGCGGATGCAGTTGGAGGGCACGCCCGACGCGCAGGCCACGGCGCTGCGGGACGCCATGCGCGTCCTCTTCCCCGAGGCTGTCGCACTCGTTTCCGCGGCGCGGCAAGGCTTCATGCGCGAACTCCCGCCTGCGTGACGGGGCCACCCCGAGCCACCACCCGCTTTCGAGCGTAGCGCCCAGAGGCACGCGCGTGGCGCGCGGTTCGTAGCGAAATAGAATCGCGCCGCCGTGGCCCTGCTCGACCGCGCCATCGTCAGGGTGCTACCGGCCGTTCCCCGGCCGGTGGTCAGGAAGCTCTCCCGCCGCTACATCGCCGGCTCGACGCTCGTCGAGGCCTGTCGCGTCGTCAGCGGGATCAACGAGGAGGGAAAGATGGCGACGATCGACGTGCTCGGCGAGGAGATCACGGGCCGCGAGGAGGCCACCGCTCTCCTGGCCGAGTACGAGGACGTTTTCGAGACGATCGAGCGCGAGGGTCTCGACTCCAACATCAGCGTCAAGCTCACCGGGCTCGGCCTGAACCTCGATCATGAATTCTGTCGGGACAACATCGCCGAGCTCGTCCGCGAGGCCGCCAAGCGCGACAACTTCGTCCGCATCGACATGGAGGACTCCTCGACCACGACCGAGACGCTCGAGCTCTACCGCGAGCTGCGCGGGCAGGGGCTCGACAATGTCGGGATCGTCCTCCAGGCGTACATGAAGCGGACGCTGACCGACATAGCCGACCTCGCGGATCTGCGGCCCAACGTCCGCGTCTGCAAGGGGATCTACGTCGAGCCGGCCGAGATCGCCTACCAGGAGTTCGACACCGTTCGTATGAACTTCGTCGAGGCTGTGGGAGCGCTCCTCGACGCCGGTGGCTACGTGGCCGTTGCGACGCACGACGACTGGGTGATCGGCGAGGCGCTGGCGCTGATCGACGAACGGGGGCTTGCGCCGGACCAGTACGAGTTCCAGATGCTCCTCGGCGTCCGCCCGGAGCTCGGCGACGAGCTCGTGCGCGAGGGCCACCGTCTCCGGATCTACGTTCCGTTCGGACGGCAGTGGTACGAGTATTCCCTCCGCCGCCTGCAGGAGAACCCGAAGATTGCCGGCTACATCGCGCTCGACACTCTGAAAAGACTGAGACCGTGATCTGGGCGGAGGCCGAGGGCTGTCGGGTCGTCGACTCGAACGGCCGCGAGTACCTCGATCTCTCGGGAGGCTTCGGTGTCGCGGCTCTCGGGCACCGCAATCCGGAGATCTGGGCGGCGATCGCCGCCCAGGCCGAGCGCTGCGTTCATGCTCTCGGTGACCTCGCGGAAGCGGACGTCGCGTCGGAGCTGCGAGCCCGGCTCGGCCAGGGGGGCCACGAGGCGATGCTCGGCGTGACAGGTGAGGACGCTGTCGAGATCGCTCTGCGAACCGCACTCCTCGTTACCGGCAGGCCCGGGATCGTCTCCTTCTCCGGCGCCTATCACGGGACGGGCCTCCTCGCGCTGGCCGCGACCGGGTTGGAGCACTTTCGAACGCCGTTCGCTGCGTGGCTGCCCGGGCCGGTCCATCGGTTCCCGTACGGCGAAGATCCGGGGCCCCTGCCCCCCGACGCGGCCTGCGTGATCGTCGAGCCGGTCCAGGGTCGAGCGGGCGCGCGCGTTCCTCCCGAGGGATTCCTCGAGCGGCTGCGTGAGCGCTGCGACCAGGCGGGCGCGCTGCTCGTCTGCGACGAGATCTACACGGGCCTGGGACGGACGGGCGCGATGTGGCGAAGCGGAGGCCTCGGCGACCTGGTTACGTGCGGCAAGGCGCTCGGCGGCGGGCTGCCCGTCTCCGCGTGCCTCATGCGGCCCGAGCACATGGCCGCTTGGCGGCTCGGGGCCGAGGACGTCTACACGCATACACACATGGGGAATCCCCTTGCCTGCGCGGCGGCGCTGGTCGTCCTGGAGCGCGTGCCGGGGCTTCTCGGCCGTGTGCGGGCGGCCGGCGAGCGCTTCGCCGCCGCCGGCTGGGAGGGGGCTGGCCTTCTGCGGGCGAAGGAAGGCGACGCCTTCGCGGCCTGGGAGCGTGGGGTCATCGTCATCCCGGCCGGAGAAGACGGGCGTTACATGAGCGCCACCCCGCCGCTGACCATCACCGATGACGAGATCGACGAGGCGCTGGAGCGGATCGGATGAGGTATTCGCAGCGCTTCGTCGTCGTAGCCGCCTTCTTCGTCACCGCCCTCGTCGTCTCGAACATCATCGCGGTGAAGCTCGTGGAGGTCTCCGGCCGCGTTTTCCCGGCCGGGCTCGTCATCTTCCCGCTCGCCTATCTGCTCGGCGACGTCCTGACCGAGGTCTACGGGGTTCGAGCGGCGCGCCGGGTGATCTGGCTCGGCTTCGCCTGCAACCTCGTGGCCCTCGGCGCGATCCAGGCGGCCATTCACCTTCCCGCGGCAGACTTCTGGGAGGAAAACGAAGGCGCATACGAGCAAATCCTCGGCACGACCTGGCGGCTGTTCGTCGCCTCGCTCGCCGCCTACGTCGTCGGAGAGCTTGCGAACGCCTACGTCCTCGCCTTCATGAAGGGCGCGACGGGCGGCCGCTTCCTCTGGACTCGAACCATCGGCTCGACGATCGTCGGTGAGGGACTCGACTCCGCGATCTTCATCACGATCGCGTTCGCCGGCACGGGGGCAAGCCTCCTAAATCCCATCGTCACGACGTGGCTTATCAAAGTGGCCTGGGAGACGGCCGCGACCCCGCTCACCTACGCGATCGTCAACTACCTGAAGCGCACCGAAGGAATGGACGTCTACGACTTCGGGCGGCCGACCGTCGCCCGGCTCTGAGCCGGCTCGGCGACGAACAGTCGGCCGAGAGTCTCGAGCGCATCGGCGAGTTGTCGCCGTTCGATCTCGGAGAGGTCGTCCGACAGCCGAGCGAGGGCGCGCACAAACCGTTCGCGGCGGACGCGGAACTCGCGCTTTCCGTGTGCCGTCGCCACGACTCGGACCGCCCGTGCATCGGTCGCATCCGCTTCGCGCCGGACAAGGTCCGCGCCAGCGAGGGCATCGACCGTCCGACTGGCGGTTGCGACCGTGACGCCGAGCCAGCCCGCGATCGCGCCGATGCGCTGCGGCCCTTCCGTGACGACGACACGCAACGCGAGCGCCTGCGTCGTCGTCAGCTCGTGAGCCGAGGGCCCGCCCTCCTTCCGTCGTTGCAACTCCATCGTCAGGCGCACGATTCCTTCCGCCATCCGCTCGACGTCGGCCCGATTGTTCATGCGGCCTCCTCGAGGATCTCCGGGCGGCGCACCTTTTCCTCCAGCGTCTGCTTGAGGTCGATGTGGGGGACGAAGAGAACGGCAGCAAGGACGAGCGCCGCCAGTCCGATCGGGATCACGAACACCGGGTGGAGGGCGGCCGCCAGCTCAGCAGGGCTCGCACTTGCGGCCTTAGAGCCGAGTCGCGAGGTCACGATCGCACCCATCACCGTCACTCCGGTCATCGCGCCGACCGTGCGGAAGAACTGGGTCGAGGCTGTGGCGACGCCGAGCGCCCCGCGGCTGACCGAGTTCTGCACCGCCACGGTGAGCGTCTGCATCATCAGGCCGATACCGAGGCCGACGATGACGACGTCCCTCGTGACATCGAGCTGGGAAGAATGGACGCCGAGCCGCGCCAGGAGGAAGAAGCCCACCGCGAGCAAGGGCGGCCCGGCAATCAGCACCGGCCTGTAATGGCCGGTGCGTGACACGAGCTGACCGGCCACGATGCTCGTCGCGATGATTCCGAGCAGGAGCGGCGTCAGCACGGCGCCCGAGTCCGAGGCGCTCTCGCCGAGCACGCCCTGGGCGAAGAGCGGCACGTAGATGATCGTCACGAACATCGCCGCCCCGAGGGCGAAGACGGCCACGACGGCGGCGGAGAACGTCCGCTCGCGAAAGAGGTCGAGGGGGAGGATCGGCTCCTTAGCGCGTCGTTCCTGAAAGACGAAGGCTCCAAGCAGAATCGCGGCCGTGGCGAAGAGCCCGACCACGATGGAAGAACCCCACGGATACTCGGTCCCGCCCCAGACAGCCCCGAGCAGTCCCGCGGCAGCCCCGCCTGTGAGGAGGGCAGCGCCGACGTAGTCGATCGAGTGCTCTTCTCGGCGTGGTCGGCGCACGAAGCCAAACCAGACGACGGCGAGAGCGAGTCCCGCGAGCGGAAGGTTGACGAAGAAGCACCAACGCCAGGACGCGTTGTCGGTCAGCCACCCGCCGGTGGCCGGTCCGAGCACCGAGGACGCCGCGAACACGGCGCCCAGGTAGCCCTGCCACTTGCCGCGCCGGCGGGGCGGAATGATGTCCCCGATCGCCGCGATCGCGAGCGGGATCAGGCCCCCGGCGCCGAGCCCCTGGATGGCTCGCCCGGCGATCAGCATCTCCATCGACGTCGCGAGGCCGCTGATGATCGAGCCGGTCGAGAAGAGGGCGATCCCGAGGAGGAAGAACAGCCGGCGGCCGTAGATGTCCGACAGCTTGCCGTAGAGCGGCACGGTCACTGTCGCGCCGAGCATGTACGCGGAGAAGACCCAGGAATAGTGCTGGAATCCGCCCAGGTCGCGCACGATGCGCGGTAGCGCGGTGGACACGATCGTCTGATCGAGGGCGGCGAGGAGCATGCCGAGCATCAATCCGAAGAAGACGATCAGCGTGCGGCGCTTGCCGAGCGGATAAACAGCGCGGTCATTCATATTCGTTACGTAACGAAAGTATATCGGCGGCGGCCCGTAGGCCACCCCCAGAAAGGTGAGCCGGTTGTTGGAGCGCTAGCGGCTCTGGAGAGCGTCCAGTGCGATAGCGAGGGCCACCGCGACCCGCCTGTCGATGCGGCGGTCCGGATCCCCGCTGAGCTTAAGGATGTAGCGATCGCGAAGGCCGATCGGCCTGCGCAGCTCGCCGACCTCGCGCCCGTCCATCAGAATCGTGAACTGAAAGACGATCGGGATGAGCTCCCCGTAGGGCACGAGGTCGATCGCCCGGCGCAGGATCGCGATGGGCATGCTCTTCTCCTGGACGAGTGCAACCTGCTGCTCGGTGGCGTCGTAGATGCGCCAGGTCGAGCGCAGGAGGGAGATGCCGAAGACCTTCTCCAGCAGTCCGATGCGCTCCCCCTCGGGCGTCGTGACGTCGAAGCGTCCCCGCACCTCGAACACCGCACGGGCCTTGATCCGGAAGAGCTCCTCCGCCTCGGTCTCGTCGGCGAAGAAGCGGATGTCCTCCTTGATCGCGAGCTTCTTCTGACGGACGAAGGCGAGCGGCTCGCTCGGACTCGCGCCGTCGGGACCCAGAGTCGAGATGCGGTAGAGGTTGGCGATCGGGCGGATCAGCTGATCGACGAAGAAGGCGTCGTGGGCGAAGCGCTCGTCGGTCACGCGAGCACCGAATAGCCCCCGTCGACGACGAGGGTCTGACCGCGGATCATGTCGGCCTCGGGCGAGGCGAGGAAGCAAACGACGTCCGCGACGTCACCCGGGCCCACCAGACGCCCGGCTGGGGTACGTCGCTTGTAGTACTCGAGCATCTCGTCCCGGTTTCCGAAGTACTCGAGCGCGCCGGTCTCCACCAGGCCGGCGGAGACGGCGTTGACCCGGATTCCCCGCGGCGCGAGCTCGACGGCGAGGTAGCGGACCAGCGCCTCGAGCGCGGCCTTGGAGACGCCCACGACCGCGTAGTCGTCGAGCACGCGCTGTGCGCCCAGGCTCGAGATGGCAACGATCGAGCTCCCTTCGGGCATGGACGGGGCGGCGTGCCGGGTGAGAGTCAGGAGCGCGCGCGCGTTCGCGTTCATCGTCCAGTCCCAGTGCTTCTCCTCGATCTCGAGGGCGGGGCGAATGACCCCGGTGGCGGCGTTCGAGACGAGGACGTCGAGCTCCCCCGCCTGCTCGACCAGCGCGGCCGCTTTTTCCGGGTCACCGAGGTTCCCCCGGAGGAGCAGAGGCTGGGCGCCGAGTTGCTCGAGCTCCTTGCCCGTCTCCTCTGCCGCGCGGTCGTTCCGCAGGTAGCTGACCGCTACGCGAGCGGCTCCGAGCTCGGCGAAGCGCAGGGCGATCCCCTTGCCTATGCCGCGCGAGCCGCCCGTCACGAGGACGGACTTCCCCTCGAACGCAGTCACCGGTTCTTCGGAAGAGGGCTCGATGCGGGGGCGTGGCTTGGCAACGTCTCCCACCCTGGACGAGTCGAAGGCTCGAGCGGGCCTTCCTCTGCCTTGGAGCTCGAGAAGCCGAGCCGCTCCAGCAGCTCCATTTGCTCCTCACCGTAGACGCGGACAGGGTGATCCTCCGGGAGCTCCGTGATCAACGCGCGCACCCGTGCCCGCAGCTGGAAAGCGAAGTGCGGCGTGGCCGGTCCGACGAGCGCGTCGACCTCGTCTTTCGTCGGCTCGGGCATCG
>DATNOU010000108.1:0-21387 GCA_035601195.1 Gaiellaceae bacterium
CGCACGTGGGCCGCGGCCTCTCGTTCCTCGACTTGATCCAGGAAGGCTCGTTCGGGTTGATCCGGGCGGTCGAGAAGTTCGACTATCGCAGGGGCTTCAAGTTCTCCACCTACGCGACCTGGTGGATCCGGCAGGCGGTCACGCGCGCGGTCGCCGAGAAGGCGCGGACGATCCGCATCCCGGTGCACATGTTCGAGCGGCTAAACAAGGTCGCACACATTCAGCGGGAGCTCGTGCAGCGGCTCGGGCGCGAGCCGCGGCCCGACGAGATCGCCGAGGAGCTCGAGCTGACGACCGAGCAGGTGCGCGAGATCCTGCGCATGGCGCAGCTGCCGGTCTCGCTCGAGAAGCCGCTCGGCGAACGGGAGGACTCAAAGCTCGGTGACCTCGTCCAGGATGAGCTGGCCGAGTCGCCCTTGGACGCGACCTCGGTCTCGCTCCGCCGCGAGGACATCGACCGGGCGCTCGAGTCGCTGCCCGAGCGTGAGCGCCGGGTGATTGAGCTCCGCTTCGGCCTACATGGCGGTCAGCCGCGAACCCTCGACGAGGTCGGCCGCAGCTTCGGCGTCACGCGCGAGCGCATCCGGCAGATCGAAAACACCACGCTCAAGACGCTCGCCTCGCTGCCGGAGGCGCAGCGCCTAAGCGACTGCCTCTAGGCCGGCTGGCCTTCCGCCGTCATAGCTGAGCGTGCACGCCGCCGTCGGGCGCGAGTTTGGTCCGCTCAAGAACGAGTGTGAACCCACGGCGCTTGGGCCAGAACGCGAGCAGTTCCGCTCGCGGCCCAGGAAGGAGAAGGTCCGCCGTTGGCTTCCTTGGCACGAAGTTACTGGACGGACTCTCCTTGCGCGTGGCCCTTCTACCCCTTGGACCGCGTCAGTCGCGATGTGCGAGGCCGTCGGTTCGAATCCGACCGGGGGGACCATCTTGACGGTTCCGGTCGCCATGCACTCACTCCTTGCCTGCATCGCGAGCAAGCAGGGAGGCGGCTGTCCTGGCCTCTCGACTAGGCCCGAGGGAGGACGAAGAACGCGATCGCAGCGAACTGGCAGCCGGCGGCGGCGAGCGTGAACACGTGGAAGAGCTCGTGGTAGCCGAAGACATGCGGTGCGGGGTCTGGACGTCGCCGCGCGTAAACGATCGCCCCTGCCGAATACAGGAGTCCGCCGGCAACCACGAGCAGCAGGCCGACCACCCCGACCTTCAGCAGCTGTGAGAACGCCACTACGCCGATCCATCCCAGTGCCAGACCGATCGCGGCCGAAAGCCACTTGGGCGCGCGCACCCAGAAGAGCTTCAGCATGATCGCCACGACCGCGCCGCTCCAGACGATCGACAGCACCGGCACCGCCCACCCCCGCGACATCACGAGCAGGCCGAACGGCGTATACGTCCCCGCGATGAGCAGGTAAACACCAGCATGATCGAGCCGCGCCAGCCACGATCGGACCCTCGGCGTCCACATCCGCCGGTGGTACAGGGCGCTCGCGCCGAAGCACCCGGCGAGGCAGCTCGCGAACGCAATCGCGGCGATCCGCGCCCGGCCAGGATCTGCCGTCAGCACGAGCGGCACGCCGAGGGCGATGGCGGCGTAGAAGCCGAGCTCGTGGAACACTCCCCGCAGCTTCGGTTTGACGCGCGGTACGGCCGCAATCATCGCCGCACTGTACGCGGGTCTTCGACGCACCGCGAGCAGACCCACAAAAGGCGACGCGGCGCCCGAGTGTTCGTGAATCAGCCAGTCGGAGACGGCGACGACGAGGAATTCCTGTACGCGTGCACCCAGCCCGGCGCTCAGCCCACGGGTACCTGGCAACGGGCGTTCTGCCCGGTCCCAAGGCGCTGAGCGTGCATGGGCAGAACGCAACGCCGTCAGGTCGATCGATTGGAACACCGTTGGAACACATCGCTGGAGCACTCTGGACTTCTGCGGACTTCTACGGACTAGCCGTCCCGGCGCGTCCTTCGCTTTTGCAGGGAAATCGCGGAATCCGCCTGGCCGACGCGCTTAACTCATGATGAAGGGGTCCCCGGTTCGAGTCCGGGCGTCGGCTTTGCCTGATTTGCAGGGGTTTTGCCTCCGCGCCGAGGAGCCTTCGACGCGGTTTCGGGTACAAACGGGTACGGGAGCTTCGCAACGCCTCCCTCGCGCGCCTGATCTCGTCCTCTGCCGAGCGCGTCTCCACACCTTCGAGCTCCTCGAAGAGATGGGCATAGGTCGAGAGGGTCATCGTCGGCGAGTGCCCCGCCTGCCGTGCGACCTCGACGACCGTGGCGCCCTCGAGGAGCAAGAGCGACACGAATGAGTGGCGTAGGTGGTAGGGGCGCGCTGTCGGTCCCAGCTCAGCTTTGGCCGCCGCGGGCGCGAAGACGCGCCGGCGCCAGTTTCGCCACGTCACGTCGCTCCACGTCGAGCCTTCTCTGTTTGGGGAACACGGGCGCGCTATCGTCGAGTCTGCCCTGCGCGAGACGCCATTCGTTCAGATCTGCGGCCAGCGGAGCGAGCAGCCGGACAGTTCGCGTCCGGCCTGTCTCAACGGAAGACGGCCTCGACGGCGGGCTCGAGCTCCACGAGCGTCGGCGCCCTTCCCTCGAGCTCCTCTTCCTCGTGCTCGTCGGCTTCGATGCATGCGCGTAAGGGCTCGGAGCCGGGGACACCCTCGTGGCCGCGAGGCACGAGGACGGCGACGACGAGGGCTTGCAGGATGCGACGAAGTGGGTCGCTCGGGCTGGTATCTGCGGTGACCTTGGACATGCGGCCACCGTCCGGCGGAGCTCAAATCGCGCAGTCATCCCTGGCCAACGGGTCGCTAACGCGACCTGTCATTGCCCCGAGGCGCTCGCCCTCGTAGATCGGCCGCCGCGGAGGGCGGGGCGGCGTCGTTCCGCTCGTGAGAGTCGCCACTCGGTCGGCGCGCCTGGCGTTAGCGGGCGATTAGCCGGCCGTGATCTTCCCGTTTGGGCGCTACTCGACCTTCACCGGCGCAGTCGACCGACGGAAGGAGGGAAACGATGCGCCGGTTCACCGACAGGAGCCGCAGGCTCGTCGCGCTCGCGACGGTGCTCGGGGCGGTCTTGCTGGCGGCGGCCATGCCGATCGTCGCTACAGCGAGCAACGCCGGGCCGTAGGCCACACTCGTAGTCGATCGTCACGAGAGGCCCCATCGGGCCTCTCGTGCTTCAGAGCTCGCTGCAGAAATGACCGGCTGTGCCGCCGGCGGCGCTGGACGGGCCCGGCGACGAGCAATCATCCTGCAACGAGCTCTCAGGCGACCGGAGCCTCGTCAAGCAACGCTCTGACCTTCTGCAGGCCGGGAGTGTTGCCCTTGAGCTCGTAGAGCCGCAGCGCTTCGGCGAGGTGCCTCGCAGCTTCGTCGGACCGGCCCGCGAGACGCAGGACCTCGCCTAGATCGGCCTCCACCTTCGCCCGCTGGTTGAGCGCGTCGGTTCCCTCGGCGACGCGCACGGCCTCTCGCGCGAGCCGCTCGGCTTCCTCGAATGCGCTTCTGCGGGCGAGGACCTTCGCTCGCACGGAGCGCCAGGCGGGCTGGGCGGTCAGATCGTCCTCCCCGGCATTCGTCTCAGATGTGCGCGCCCATACCTCTGCCTCTTCATATCGGCCCTGGGCATAGAGCGCTTCGGCGAGGTCGGCGGCGCGCGTCGCGAGGTTCGACAGCTCGTGCATCTCCTGCAAAACCTCGCAGGTGGAGCGAAGCACGGTCTCGGCGACGGTCGGATCCCCGGCGAGGAGCGCGATCTCGCCCGCCACGGCGCCGCAATGGCTCGCGCTGAGCCTCGCGTAGCCCAGGTCGTCGAAGACCGCGCTCGCGGCGAGAACGAGCTCACGGCCCAGCTCGAAGTTGCCCCGCTGGGCCTCGAGGCCGCCGAGGAAGGCCCGGACGTTCGCCTCCGCGCCACGATCGTCGGCGGCCCCGCGTTCGAGCTGCCGGCAGCGGGCGATCGCCTCACCGACCGGGGTCGGGCCGTAGTAGAGAGCGGCCGCGATCTGACCGACGCAGGGCGCGACCGGCCAGCCGGCGCGGTCGTGGTGGACGAGCGCTTGCTCCGCTCGCTCGAGCCAGGCCGTGTGCTGACCCCCCACGCCTCCCTGGACGAAGCCGGAGAGAAGCCAGGCACGCCCGAGCCCGCGGTGGTCGCCGAGCTCCCCTAACAGAGGGATCGCCTCCGACGCGGCCCCCAGTAGCTCGTCGGCGCCTTCACGCGGCCTGTCGAGCAGGCGCAGATACGAGAGCTCGACCCGGGCGCGGAGCTCGATTCTTCGGTCGCCCTGGGCAGCCGAGAGCTCGACAGCCTCCTGCAGCACGTCCTGGGCGCGCGCGGACTCGCCGGCCACTCCGAGGGCGACGCCGAGCTCGCACAGAAGCTCGCGCCGCACGGGGTCGCCCTCTGGCAGAAGCGCGGTCGCCCGCCCGAGCAGGTTCGTCGCCGCGCGGGCGTCGCCGCGCTTCCACGCCCCGGTGCCCGCTACTCCCAATCGTGCGCCCGCTGACTTGGCGAGCTTGAGCGCGTGCGCATCCGCAGGGCCGAGCTCGGCTGTGTAGCGGTAGGCCTGCTCGAGGTGATAGCCAAGCAGCGCGTCGAGCTCTGGAACCTGCGTTCTGGGCCGGCTCTCGAGCCAGCCGGCAAGGCGCTCGTGCAGCACCGCTCGCTCGGCCTTGGGCATCGCCCGGTAGGCCGCAGCCTGGATCAGAGCGTGTCGGAACCGGAACGTCTCCTCGAAGGGCACCCTCGCCGCGACCGGCCGGACGAAGCCACGACGGACGAGGGTGCCCAGGTGGCGGCCGAGGCTTGCCGCCGCCGGCTCGACCAGGTCGGCGACCGCCCGTTCGGGAAACTCCTTGCCGACGACGGCGGCGCACTCGAGCACAGCGCGCTCGGCCGGGCCGAGGCGATCGAGGCGCGCAAGCAGGAGCGCCTGGATAGTGGCGGGCAGCGGCTGCCCGACCTCGAGCCCGCCCTCCTCAGCCGCCAAGGCCACGAGCTGCTCGAGGAACAAGGGATTACCTTCTGCTCCTTCCGCGATGCGGCGGCGGGTCTCGGCCGACAGACCTGCCTCGCTGCAGAGCGCTTCGCTCAGCGCGTCGCTCTCCTCCTCGGCAAGCCGCTCGAGTCCGAGCATCTCGGCGCGCTCCCGCCCGCTCAGAAAGCCGGGCTGTCGCTCGAGTAGCTCTTCGCGGGCCACGCAGAGCACCACGATCGGTGCGTCGCGGCTACGGTCGACGAGGCTCTCGACGAGATCGAGGAACGCCGCCTCCGCCCAGTGCAGGTCGTCGAGAACCAGGAGGAGCGGGCGCCGGCGCGCAAGCGCTTCGCAGAAGAGTCGGAACGCCCAGGCAACCGCCTCCGCGGGGGCCGAAGCTCTTGAGGCGAACGCCGCGGCCAGGACGCCGGCAGCCGCCTCCGCCTCGCTCTCACCGGCGAGAACGTCGACGATCGCCTCGCGGCTCTCGTCGCCTGCGGCCTGCCCCACGATCATGCGCAAGGGCCAGAGGGTGATCCCGGCGCCGTAGGGAAGGCACCGGCCCGTGAGGACGATCGCCCGGTCGCCGCGGGAGGCGCCGAACTCGCCCGTCAGCCGCGACTTGCCGATGCCGGCCGGCCCGATCACCGCGACCGCCCGAACGCAGCGCCCACGAACCGCCAGGTCGAACGTGTCTCCCAGCCGTGCGAGCTCGCGTTCGCGGCCGACGAGCGGTGCGTCGAGCCGCCGCGGGACCGCTTGAGACCCGACGGCGACGTCGACCAGGCGGAATGCCGGTGCGGGCCCGCCCGGGAGCTCAAGCTCTCCGAGCGGCTCGAGCCGGGCGGCGTGTGCGAGAAGCCGCTGAGTGAGCGGCCCGACGACGATCTCCCCCCCAGTCGCGGCCCGTTGAAGCGCGATCGCGACGGCAACTGCCTCGCCGGCCACGAAGCCCTGGCCCCCGACGACTTCGCCGGTCGAGAGCCCGATGCGGACCTCGAGCCGCAGACCGAGATCTCGCGTGAGCTCCTCGTTCAGCGCGGCGACCCCGGCGCGGAGCTCGAGGGCAGCTCGTGCCGCCCGCAGTGCATCGTCCTCGTGTGCGGCTGGGATCCCGAAGGCAGCCATTGCGCCTCCGCCCGCGAGCCGCTCAAGCGTCCCGCCGTGCTCGGTCAACACGGCCGAAGCAAGGGCGAATTCGCGTTCCATCGCACGTCCCAGGGTCTCCGGGTCGGCGGCGTGGTCCACACCGCTCCACTCGGTCTCCACGAGGAGAATCGTGGCGAGCCTGCGCTGCTCGCGACGCGGCGCGACGGGCTCGGCCTGCGGAGCCGACAACAGGAGCGAGTCGTCCTGGCGCAGGATCGCCGACTCGAGCGCGCGGAGCTCCGGGCCGGGCTCGACGCCGAGCTCGTCCACGAGCGTCTGACGGGCGGAGCGAAAGGCGCCGAGCGCGTCGGCCTGGCGGCCCGAGCGATAGAGCGCCAGCATCAACTGGGCACGCAGCCGCTCGCGGAAGGGCTGCGCGGCCACGAGCGTCTCGAGCTCTCCCGCGAGCTCTGCCGCTTGGCCGAGCGCGAGCTCTGCCTCGATGCGCGCTTCGACCGCCGCCGCACGCAACTCCTCGAGGCGAGCGATCTCTGTCTGAACAAACGGCTCGTAGGCGAGATCGGCTAGAGGAGGGCCACACCAGAGCCGAAGCCCCTCCACAAGCAGCGCGTCCGCACGGCTGGGCTCCCCGACCGCCAGCGCGGCGCGACCCTCGCCGAACAGGCGCTCGAAGCGGCGCGCGTCCACCGAGTCCGGATCGACCTCGAGCGAGTAGCCTCCCGAGCTCCTCGCGAGCAGCCCGACGCGTTCGGGGTCGAGCGCCTTGCGGAGCTGCGAGACGTACACCTCGATCGCGTGCCCGGCGCTCGCGGGCGGCCGGTCGCCCCAGAGATCGTCGACCAGGCGATCGACCGAGACAGGCGTGCCGAGATGAACGAGGAGGTCGGCGAGGAGCGCGCGCGGCTTCGCGCCACCGAGCATCACGAGCTCGCCTCCTCGACGAGCCTCGAGGGCGCCCAGAAGCCTCAACTCGAGGACGCTCGGGTCCGAGCCTGCTGACATCAGCCGCCTGGCTCCAGATAGCGGCACCAATCGGCGGGCATGAGCGCCCGCGCCACCCCGGCAAGCCGCGCCTCGGAACGGGCGACGAGGTCCTCAAAGCTGCGGCGGATGTCGCACGCGAAGACGGGGACCGTTGCGTCGAGACTCGACGTTAGGATGCGGCGGCCGTCGAAGCTGAAGGTCGCGCTCGCCCCCACGAGAACAATCGTCGCGCGCAGGCACGAACCGGTCAACTCCGTGCGGGGGCGGGCCTCAGCGTGTCTGCCACTCGATCGATCTCGTGGCGGTCCACGATAGAGCCTTCGAAGCCTCCCAATCGGGCCCTGCAGGAGCGCACGCAGCGCCCGCGCCCCGGGTGCCTCCCAGCACAACCGCCTCTCCGGCATACGTGCCTCAATTGGTCCGAGTACCGACAGTTCGAGCGGGCCTCGGCCTCCAACAGGGGCTTCGGAGGACACTCGCGGGTGCGCACGTACACCTCGACCATCTGCCGCGCGGTCGCCGGCGACGAATCGCCCCAGAGTTCGTCGACGATCCGATCAACGGCCACGACCGTCCTACGGCGAAGGCAGAGCAGGGCGAGCAGCGCGCGCTGGCGCGCACGCCAAGCATGACTAGCTCGCCTCCTCGATGGACCTCGAGCGGACCAAGGAGGCGGAATTCGAGCGGCGGGAACGTGGCCGGTCCCCGGCGCTGGGGCGGCCTCCCCGGGGCGACGCGCATCTCGGCGATCCGTTGCGGCCAAGCGGTCACGTTGAGCCGATTTTGGGCGCCGCTCCCTAGCCTCGCAACAGTTCATACGGACAAGGAGGCTCAGAGATGAGGCCTGGGAAGCTGAGAGTCCTGGTACGGGGTCTTGTCGCGGCCGCCGTTCTCGTGCTCCTCTCGGCCACCGCCGAGTCGGCGTCCGCGACCGCGGCGGGAGCGCCGTTCCCCGGCAGGAACGGGGCGATCGTCTTTCAACGGACCCTCTTCGAGCCCAACAGCACCGAGGAGCTCTTCCGAATCAACCCAGACGGGACGGATGAACAGCGGCTGACGACCAACACCGTTGGTGACTACCAGCCGACATGGTCGCCTGACAGCTCGAGGATTGCCTTCGCCCGCTCTGTGTGCGGACCGTCGTTCTGCAGTCGGCGGATCTTCGTCATGAACGCTGACGGAGCGGCGCAAGGCCGATCACGTTCGGGATCGAGCTTGCCATTCCGGAGAATCACAGCCCCGCCTGGGCGCCCGATGGAACGCGGATTGCCTACATCGCCGAAGACGATGGTGCGGAACTCTGGCTTGCCAACGCGAACGAGACGGGTCACCGCCGCCTGACGCCCCTGTCGACGTACGTGTTCGACCCGGTCTGGTCGCCCGATGGGCGGGCGCAGGATCGCGCTCATCCGCCAGACCGGATCTGACGCCGAGCTCTTCGTGGTTGAGGCAAACGGTAAGAACCTCAAGCAGCTCACGACCGCTGGCGCGGGCGGGCCTCCTGCCTGGACCCGCGACGGCTCGAGAATTGCGTACCTCCATGGCGGCGATATCTGGCTCGTCAATCGTGACGGCACGAACCCCGTCAACCTAACGGAGACACCAGAACCCGTCGAGGCCACCCCTCGCTTCTCGCCCGACGGCTCCCTTCTTCTCTTCAACCGAATAGTCAGCTTCGGCGAGGGAGACGCCTTTCTTCTCGATCTCGCAACCGGGACAGAAACGAACCTGACCAACTCGCCCATGGTCCTCGACGGCGCGGTTACCTGGTCGCCCGACGGGGAGAAGATCCTTGGCAACGGGCCGACCACTGGCCTCTTCGTCATGGACGCCGACGGGACCGACGTCATCCCGCTCGGCGCCGGTACGGCCCCCGATTGGCAGCCGCACTGCACGATCACGGGAACTGCGGCTGCCGAGCGGCTCGTAGGCAGCTCGGAGAGAGACGTGATCTGCGGACTCGGCGGCGCGGACGTCATCCGAGGCGGGGGCGGGGACGACGTCGTCTTCGGCGGAGGGGGAGACGACCGGCTGGTTGGTGGAGTCGGAGACGACAAGCTCGTCGGGCAGGCGGGGAACGACTTGCTTGCTCCAGGCACCGGCGACGACCTCGTCGTGGGAGACGTAGGCATCGACACCGTTTCCTTCTCGGCGGCGACCGCAGGGATCGTGCTTTCGCTCGCGGGCGGAAGCGCTGGCGGAGAGGGCTGTGACGTGATCATCTCGATCGAGAACGTCGCCGGATCCCCGCGCCGTGGCTCACTTACGGGTTCAAGCCGATCGAACACGCTGAGCGGTGCCGGTGGCGCCGATCGGCTCCTCGGCGGCAAGGGCGCCGACCGGTTGTTTGGCCGACGCGGAAACGACTTCCTCAGCGGCGAGCTCGGAAACGACAGCCTCAACGGCGGCGCCGGGATGGACACGTGTCGGCAAGGGCCCGGCACCGGGCCCCGGCGCGGCTGCGAGCGTTGAACGGTGGTGTAGCGCCCTTGTCCACCGTTGCTCTGGGTCGGCGCTTCATCAGCGGTTGGAGCGCTTCCGGGTCAGCGTCGGGTCCGCTCACCGCAAGCTCCGCAAGAACCAACGTGACGACTCGGCGCGATTCCCTCCGAGCAACTCGGGTCCGCACGCGTCGCTCCACCGAGCCACGCCTCTTGGGCGAGAATGGCGTGCTCGAGACTGCGAAGCTCTTCCCCCGGCTCCACACCGAGCTCCTCAACAAGCGTCTGCCGCGCTCGCCGGTAGGCCTCGAGGGCATCCGCCTGGCGGCCGGCACGGTAGAGGATGAGCATGAGCTGGGCGTGGTAGCGCTCGCGGAAAGGCGCGAGCGCTACGAGCTGCTCGAGCTCTCCGACAAGCTCGGCCGACCTCCCCAGGGAAATCTCCGCGTCGATCCGCCCCTCCTCGGCGAGTAGCCGGAGTTCCTCGAGGCGGACGATTTCCCCCTGTGCGAAGGGTTCGAAGGTGAAGTCGGCGAGCGGAGAGCCTCGCCAAAGCGCGAGCGCACTCGCGAATCTCGAGGCAGCGGATTGGGGCTCGCCCGCCGTCGACGCCTCCTCCCCCTCGGCGACCAAGGCTTCGAACCAGTGAACGTCGACTGATTTCGGCCCAGTGTCGAGCAAGTAGCCGGGACTTCGAGTCACGACGACAGGGGGTCCCAGCAGTTGTCGCAGCTTCGAGACGTAGACCTCGACCATGTGACGGGCGCTCGGAGGCGGCTGCGCCCCAGATCTCGTCGATGATGCGGTCGACTGCGACGACCTCGCCGCGGTGGAGGCAGAGGAGCGCGAGCAGCGCGCGCTGGCGGACGCCGCCGAGGGAAAGCGGCTGCCCTTCGCGGCGCACTTTCGAGCGGGCCAAGAAGGCGAAATTCCAGAGACCCCTCTGCCAGAAAAAGCGGCTCCCAAGACGGCTGCGGCCGTGCGGTCATGGCGTTGAGCCGATTTTGAGCCTCCTTTCCTACGCTCGCAACGTTGGCACCAGTAGAAGCCGAGACGAGCGAGAGGAGCCACTCATGAAGACCACACGCTTGTGGGCGCGAGTCGCCTTGCTCTGCGTGGGAGTCGCCTTGGCCTTGGCCGCGCCTCCGGCCGCAGCGGCAAGCGCACCGGAGCCGGTCAGGATCGAGACGCACGGCGTCTTCACGGGTCCCGACTCGACCGCAGGGACGTTCGTGATTTCCGGCGCCGTGTCGGACTCGGGCAGCTACATCGACTCGTTTCGTCTCGCCGGTGAGACCCTGCAGGTGGTCAAGACGCTGTCGGGCAGCGGCGGAACGATCACCCTGAGCGCTCAAGGGGTCGTGCGTTGGACGTCACCGACGACTGCGACGTTCCTTGCCGGCGATTGGCAGGTCGTCTCAGGGACCGGCGCATATGCCGAGCTCCAGGGAGGCGGCTACCCCGGCGCGTCCGGATCGGCGAACTTCGCCACCGGAACCGTCGACGTCGTTCACGAAGGCCAGGTGCACGTCGGCTGACTTGGGAGCTTGATCGTGTCGTTGGGGGAAGCGAAAGGAGGAGATGTGTTCAGGCAATGGTGGAGTCACCTTCTCGGGGTTGTCGCTGTCGCGGCCGTGATCGCTGCGCTTGCGTTGGCGCTTGCCGCGCCCTCAGGGTCGGCGACGAAGATGGGCGGCTGCGGGGCCGGCAACTGGACCGCGGTCGACTTCGTCTACTCCGGGAATTACAGAGCGACCGGGCTGTACGACTTCGCCTGGGTCACCTATCCGGACCTGGGCGCGGCGGTAGAGAGCTACTTCGGGCTCAGCGAGAGGGAGGCGTACTTCTTCGGGGTCGAGTCGTTCGGGTGGTTGGACAAGAACGGGGATCGGATCTTGTGCGTCTCGTACCTCGGAGCCAATCCAGGTATTGACGACTACTACCTGAGCGTCGTCGACAACAACGCCAATGCCTAGTTCTGACTTCGCGCTACGGCGGGGGAGGGCGGTCGGCAACGCCCTCCCCCGCAATGCGCTTAGGCAAAGCCAACCGCCGGGCGTCCACACGCCCACCCAGGTTTTCCTCCCGCCTTCCACCAGCTTTGGCGCCTGTTTGGTCGAAATCGCGCTCTTCGGGGCCCCCGAGAGCTCATTGAGTGGATTTTGAGCACCAGTGCCTAGCTTGGCAACATGGGTCAGCGATTTTCGGGCCGGGCCGTCGTGACAGCCGCCGTATTAGCACTCGCCCTTTCGACATGCAGCCTGGGCGAGAGCCGCGAGGGGCGGGCTCCGCCGCCGACCTCGACCGGGCAGGACGGAGCAGTCATTATCGAGCAAGGCTTTTCCTGCGCAATCCTGGGGACGGATGCCGATGACGTTCTGGTCGGCACGGCCGCGTCCGAGGTGATCTGCGGCGGCGCCGGGAACGACCTCATCACCGGGGGTCCGGGAAACGACACCCTTGCCGGGGGCTCAGGAAACGATGTTCTTCGCGGCGGTTCAGGCGCGGACGTACTCCTGGGAGGGGCGGGAAACGACGCGCTCCGGGGTGGCGAGGGAGACGACCGGCTCCGGGGCGGAGACGGCGCGGACGCGCTTGCGGACGCCGCCGGGCGCGACCGCCTCGTCGGAGGCAACGGTCGCGACAGGCTGCGGGCGAAAGACCGACAGCCCTACGACCTCGTCGCGGGCGGAACGGACGTCGACCTGTGCGTCGCGGACGCCGGCGATTGGCGGACCGGTTGCGGACATCCCGTCGTTGCATCACACGCTCGCCGGGTGCCGGTGCTGATGTACCACGTGATCGCAGATCCGCAGCCGGGAACGCCGAACATCGACCTGTGGGTGTCACCGAGGACCTTCGCGGCCCAGATGCGCTGGCTCGATCGGCACGGATACAACGTCGTCAACCTCCAGGACGTCTACGACTACTGGCACGGCGGCCCTCTCCCGCGTAAGGCGATCGTCGTCTCCTTCGACGACGGCTTCGACGGCCACTACCGACGGGCGCGACCGATTCTCGCTCGCCACGGCTGGCCGGGCACGCTCAACCTCGCTCTCAGCCACTACGGGCCTGACTTGAGCGGAGGGGAGATTCGTGCGTTGATCGCCGCGAACTGGGAGCTCGACTCCCACACGCTCTCCCACGCCTTTCTGCCGGGACTGAGCGCGACGCGCCTGCGCGCCGAGGTGTCCGGGTCGCGCCGACTTCTCCGCCGCCGCTTTCACGTCCCAGTCAACTTCTTCTGCTACCCGGCCGGCGCCTACGACGCACGAGTCGTGGCCGCGGTTCGCGCCGCCGGCTACCAGGGCGCGACTACGATCGAATACGGTCTCGCCTCTCGGAGCGAGCCGTTCACCATGGACCGCGTCCGGGTCAGCCATGGAGACGGAGTCACTGGGCTCGCCCGCAAGCTTCGCGCGCTTCATACGTGATCCCGCTCTGAGGAGTAGGAGAACGGCAGCTTATGAGAGTCCCCGGGCACCGTTCTCTCCAACGGCAACATCCGAGACGTCCACCAGCCGTCCACCAGGTTGGCCTCTCCAGTCACCTCCAGTCCGCTCCAGTCCACGCAAGCACCCTTTGCAAGCGGCCTGAAGTGACTAGAGCGGACTGGAGCGGACATCCGTTCATCACTCGTAATGAAGGGGTCCCCGGTTCGAGTCCGGGCGTCGGCTTTCGTGCGATTTGCAGGGATGTTTGTCCTGTCTGGCAAGGTCTCGAGGCAGGTGCAGGGTACGAAACGGGTACATTTTCTGACCCGTTCACGGCCAGTGAAGGTGTCCTCGACCGGACCGAGACTTATCCCATTTGCTGGCACTTCGAGGATTGAAACGACGAGCAGGAGCCAAGCGCAGAAGTCATTTGACGTCGCAATCTGCGATCTCAAACGGGTAAGGCCGGAACCGGGCAAACGTCCCGTCCTCAGGCCGCACTCGTCGTACGCTTCTACATGTGTCAACGAAACCTTTGCGGGGGCGCCAGGTCGTGGCCCTGATCTTGCTGGCCCTGCTCGTCGTCGCCAGTGGGATTGTCGCCTGGCGCGTGCCCGTGCCCGCCGAGGTTCCCGGCGTTGCGTGGAACTCGCCGTGGGTATTCCGCGGCGAGGTCTTCGTCGGCTTCTTCGTCGGGGCTTATGTCGTGCTCGCGATCTGCGCGACGACGATCGTCAGCGGCCGGCCACCGAAGAAGCTCAGCTTCGGGCTCCTCGCCTATGAGCAGGCGGAGCTGGAGAAGGCTGTCGACGCGCTATCGGAGGGCGGCACGGCCCTGCAAGCGGTCGAGACCGAGGTGCGCGGCCTGGAGCAAGGTCTGAACAACGGCCTGCGCTCGAGTAGAGGCGCGCTCGAAGCATTGATCGACGCCGCCGCGCAGACTGATGTTGACTCCCACCTAATCAAGCGGGCGCGGACTCACCTCGAGGCGCTGCCAGAACTGGCGACGGCGCCGGCGGACGCACGGCGGGAGTTCGATCAGGCAATGGCTCGTTTCGACGAGATCCTGGCCGACCTGGAGAAGCTACGCGCGGAGCGTCGGGGACCGTGAGGAGCTAGATGGGAAAGGAGCTGGCTCGCCGCCGCCCGTCGTCGGCGCAGAAGGCTGTTGAGGAGCGAATCAGAGTCGTTCGTGGTAAGCAGGTCGTCCTCGACAGCGATCTCGCCGCGTTCTACGGGGTCGAGACCCGGCGGCTGACAGAGCAAATGAAGCGCAACGAGGAGCGGTTTCCGGAGGACTTCGTCTTTCAACTGTCGGCGGAGGAGACGGAAGCTTTGAGATCGCAAAACGCGATCTCAAAGCAGGGTCGCGGCGGACGGCGATATCGCCCCTACGCCTTCACCGAGCAGGGCGCGCTCCAGGCCTCAAGCGTGCTGCGAAGCGTCAAGGCTGCTGAAGTCAGTGTCGCCGTCGCCCGCGCGTTCGTCGCGATGCGCACGCAGCTGCACGCGATCGAGGATTTGCCGACGACCATCGCCGAGATTCAGAACAAGCTCGACGAACTGGAATCCAGCGACGCCGATCTAGACGCCAAGGTGGAGACCATGGCCGAGGGCTTCAAGGCGATCCGGCAGGCGCTGAAGGCCCTCAACAAAGCGGAGAAACAGGTCCCGCAGCTCGAGAAGGGCCAGGACCGTTAGGACCTCGTCTGCGGCCCTGGGCCGCTTCCGGCGCTGGGAGGCAGACCAGGAAGCCGATCACCGGCTTGGGTGCGGCGCACGGAGGACTGAGCACGGACGTCCTGGCTACGAGCGCTCTCCGGCACGCGTGCGAGCGATCAGTTTGCAACGACGTTCTCCGACGGTGGACTCTGGGGTGCATAAATTCAATTCCACCTGCAAATCAGTAAGTTCATCAGCGAGGACCGAATTTGCGCACCCCACAGGATCGGTTCCCGGCTTCGAATGGAAGCGCATGCGGCAGAGGAGCGACGCACCATCGGCCGGTGGTAGGCAACCGCTTCGCGAGCCTACTTGGCCCGTCGAAGGGATTCCGTGACCGTGATCAGCTGTGCCCGATTGAGGTCGCCGCTGACGGTGACGACGAGCTCGTTCGTGAGGGCCCAGACATGGGGGACGTTGCGCGGGACGATCAGGAGGTCGGCCTCGACGCCGGCGAGCGCGCCGTCCGAGAGCGTGATCCGCTCCGGCTCGTCGACGAAGCCCTCGCCGGTGGCGAGCGGGTCGCTCCAGAGCTCCGCGGGCGGACGCTGCGGCTCGCCGGGCGCGACGACGCGGCTTAGCCGGGTGGTGACGATGAACTGGTCGAGACCGCGGCGGTAGGAGAGGGAGACGACGCCCTCCGAAGGCGGGTTTCCGCCCTCGGCCCCGGTGGGGTAGCCGCTCTCCTTTGCGACCGCGATCTCGGTCAGCTCGTAGCCCTCCGGAACCCAGGCCGGGACGAGGGGGGCATAGCCGACGATCGACTCGACGCGAGCGAGCGGGACGCGGCGGAAGCCGAAGTCACGGTGCTCGAGCTTCAAGTCGGGCGGAAGATCGAGCGTGAACGTGCCCGGCGGAAGGTCGCGGTCGACGGCGAGCTTCTCGATCCGGGACTCGCTCAGGAAGCGGCCCCGGAACGTCTCAACGATCTTCACGGGAATCCCGGTCTGCTGATCGACCGTGATGGAGAGGTGGTCGGCCGAGACGCCGAGCTCGACGACGATGAGGTTGGGCGCCACGGCCATGTCGAGTTGCCAGGCCGGCCGGCCCCCGTAAGTCACGTCCTTGACGCGCGGGTCCTTCGAGGCGAGGAAGGCGCGCACGACCGCGCCGAAGTCGCGCGGGAACACCCAGTCCGAGGGGTGCGGGTCGGGTGGTCCCGGCGCCAGGCCGGTCGACTCGACGGCGAACTTGGTGCCGTCCTCGAGCGTCGAGTAGAACCGCTCGACGCCGGTCGTGGCGTCGTAGGCTCTGTCGCTCGCGCGGTCTCGGGCCAAGAGGCGGAAGTCGCCACGGTCGGTGAGGACGTAGCTGAAGCGCGCCTCGTCGCCCTTGTCGGGCCCGTCGACGACGAGCAGGCCACTGAGGTTCTTCGCCGTGGCCAGCGCAGCGCGCACCTTCGCCTTGATCTCCGCGGCGGTTGCGACACCAGGACCGCCGATTCGTTCGCCCCGCGGGATGCCAATCGCGGCGAAGACGACCGCCGCCACGGCCGCCACCACGGCGACCCGCACCGTCCAGCGGGTGCGGGCGCGGAGCGGCGTCTGCCGCCGGCGCACGTCAGCGATGCGGCCGACGCGGTCCTCGGCCAGGCGGTGATGGAGTGTGGCGTAGAAGTCCGGCGCGTGCTCGGGGGTTTCGAGCTCGCGCAGGGCGGCGCCGAGCTTCTCGTCAGGCCTCGTGCTCTCGTCCCCGCTCATGCCCTCGGCTCTCCTTCCTCCACTTGGCTCACGGCCCGGCGAAGCGCTGCCCGCGCGCGACTGAGGCGGGATGCGACCGTCCCGGCTGGGACGCCGAGCACCGAGGCGGCGTCCTTGTAGCCGAAGCCCTGAGCGTCGACAAGGAGCACCGTCGCCCGTTCATCCGGCGGCAGCGCGGCGAGCGCTTGCGCGAGATCGTGCCGCCGCACGACCGCCTCGCCGGGATCGGCCCACGAGCTCGCCGGCTCGGCGATCTCCTCGAGCGGTAGCTGAATGACCCGGTGCGAGCGCTTGAGTTCGTCGAGGCAGGCGTTGTAGGCGATGCGATAGAGCCAGGTGCCGAGCTTCGAGTCGCCGCGGAAGCGCGGCAGCGCCCGGAAAGCCTTTACGTACGCCTCCTGGAGCGCATCGTCCATGCGGTCGCGGTCGCCGAGCAGGCGGTACGCGAGGGTGCGCAGTCCTGGGTCATAGTGGCGGATCACGGCGGCAAACGCCTCCTGGTCGCCGCGCCGGGCTCGGTCGAGGAGGGCAACCCCGATCTCGACTGCCGGCCCGGGCGGGGTCATGGTGGGCATGCCTCCCTTAGACGACCGCAGCGCCACCTTCATTCACCGCAACCGCCAAAGACGACTTCGTGTGTGTCGGGGGTCGCGCAATGAGCCCCATCGATAGTGCAACGCCCCTGAGCGTGGATACAACGGAGAAAGACGTCTCCTTTCGTTGGGGTAAAACTGCCACCAATGTGGGGGACCAACGGGACCAACATGCTTGCGTTCGGCAGCAGACGAGATTGCCGTGAAGAGCCGGCGTACGTTGAGCGCGTCCGTTCTCTAAAGAGAAAACTGGACGGGGGTCGGGGTCTACGATGCTGACATCTCGGGTCACCGTGAGTCACCGTCAGTCAGGGGATTCCGCGGAACAGAGCGGCCTGGAGTGACTGGCGATGGCACGACGCGGCAGCTGCCCATAACTCGTAATGAAGGGGTCCCCGGTTCGAGTCCGGGCGTCGGCCCTCTCTCTGTTATGAGTGGTCGTGCCAGCGTTGGGGCTCGATCAGCGCAGTGACGCGTTCGCGCTCGCGGTTCCAATAGGGCGTGCCGCGGTAGCGCTGGGACAGGCGGTCGATGTCAGCGAGCCCCTCGTCGTCGCGGATCTCGACGACCCTGCCTAGCACGGTGACGGCGCGATACCAGTCCCCCAGATCGAGCACCGTGATTGCCACGCGCGGATCCCGCCGCATGTGCCGGAGGCGCAGCCGCTCGAGATCCATGTTGACGAGGATGCGCCCCTCGTCCCAGTCGTACCAAGTCGCAGCGGAGTAAGGAGCACTGTCGGAGCGCACCGTAGAGATCACCGCCGCGTGCGGATCCTTCAAGAAGTCGACGAGCTCGGCGGGAAGCGGCGCGCGCGGCAGGGCGCCAGTCTACGCTGACACGCCGGCGGTCTGAAGTTCTCCCCGATCGCCGGCTGTACACGGGAAGTGGCTCTGGTCAGCTTTGGGGCGGGAGCGCCTAGGTGGCGATCGCCGCCGCGACTTCCAACTCCGCCGCGACCGAGCGGCGTTCGACGAGTCGAGCGAGCCACCGTCGGAGATTCTCGTGCCGGCCCAGGTCGATGCCTACGCGCGCCTGCGCTCGGATGATCCAGGGGACGTAGGCAATGTCAGCCTGGCTGAACCGCGAGCCGGCGAGGTAAGGGCTCGCGGCGAGGGTCGCGTCCAGCTTCGCGAGCTCGGCATCGAGGGCCTCGGCCGCCTCCCCTTCGAAGACGACGCGGTAGTAGGGGCGGGAAAGCTCGTCGAAGCGCTCGAACCAAAGTCGCACGAGCGCGCGCTCTGCAGGCCCCGAAGGGAGAAGCGGCGGCTCCGGATGGCGCTCCTCGAGGTACTCCATGATCACGCGCGACTCTGGCAGGACGAAGTCGCCGTCTTCGAGCACCGGGACCCTTCCGACTGGGTTCTTTTCGTAGAGCCAGGCGGGGCGGTTCTCCAGGTCGATCTCGACCGTCTCGTAGAGGATTTCCTTCTCCGCGAGGAGGATCCGAACGCGGGCGCAGTACGGGCAGCGGGCCGCATCGTAGAGGGTGAGCATGGGGCCATGCTATCCAGTACAAATCCCAGGACGGGAGCGCGCTATCCTCGCGGTGGCTGTGCCGCCTGTCAGCTTCTTCTTTCCCGATCGGACTCGGAGCGTGTCCGAGGCTGGAGCGGCCTTACTCGTGGCGCAACTCCAGGGCCGGCCTCACGCATCTGAAACGGTTGCCAACCTCGCGGAGCGGATCGCGATCGAGTCCCGTCGAGGCCGCTTTGCCCCACCCGGCCAGGATCTCGAGCTCGATCGGGAGGAGCAGCAGGAGCTCCTCGACACGCTGAAGGCGACCGCTGACTTGTGGCCCGAAGAAGACAAGGACACGCTTCACGAGCTTCAGCTCGCGCTGGCCGTCCAGACGAGCCGACCCGAGCAAAGCGACACGTAAGCCCCGGCGATGCTGTTGGGGCGCCCGGTCGAGGGTCCCCGGTTCGAGTCCATGCGTCGGCTTTGCTCCCTTTGCAGGGAAAGGCCCGAGACTCGACAACGCGCGCGCACCCGTGCTTCCCTTCGGCGCGTTCTGACCGGTTAGTGCCTCGGCATAGTCGTCTGGGTGTGACTGTCGCCAGGCTGCACGAGCCCGCTCTCGTAAGCGAGGACGACGGCTTGGATGCGGTCGCGAAGTCCGAGCTTGGAGAGGATGTGGGCGACGTGCATCTTCGCCGTATGCTCGCTTACGACGAGGTCGGCCGCTATCTCGTGATTCGAGAGCCCGCGGGCGAGCAGCTGGAGAACCTCGCGCTCGCGCTGCGTTAGCTCGGCGAGCGCCGGCGGTGGCTCTGGTGAAACTCGGCGAGAGAACTCCTCGATCAGGCGGCGGGTAACGGCGGGCGAGAACATCGCCACGCCGTCGGCGGCGATGCGGATCGCGGCCACGAGCTGGTCCTCGGGTGCGTCCTTGAGGAGGAAGCCGCTCGCTCCCGCACGGAGTGCCTCGTAGACATACGCGTCCAGGTCGAACGTCGTCAGGACGACGACCCGGGGCTGTGGCTCGGGACGGGCGAGTATGCGCCGGGTCGCCTCGAGTCCGTCGAGCTTCGGCATGCGGATGTCCATGAGAACGACGTCGGGGCGCAGCTCCTCGACGGCCTTAACGGCTTCGAGGCCGTCCGCTGCCTCGCCGATCACCTCGAGGCCCGCCTCGGCCTTCAGAATCATCCGGAAGCCGGCGCGGACGAGGCGCTCGTCGTCGGCGAGGAGCACGCGGATGCTCACAGTCGCTCCGAGGCCAGCGGCAGGCGTGCGCGCACGGCGAAGCCACCCTCGCCGGGGCGACCGGCTTCGAGCTGACCGCCGAAGAGCGTCACCCGCTCGCGCATACCGACGAGCCCGTGGCCGGAGCCATCCCCGCCGGTCGGTCGGCGCCCCGTGTCCGTCACTTCGACCTCCAGGTCCTCCGGCCCGTAGCGAACCAGGACGCGCGCGGTCGCCGGGCCGGCGTGCTTGAGCGCGTTCGTCAGCGCCTCCTGGATGATGCGGTACGCCGAGAGGTCGACGCCGGGCGGCAGGGCCGTAGTCTCACCCTCGACCGAAAGCTCGACGGGGAGGCCCGCCTCCCTGACCTGTGCGACCAGCGTGCCCAGGTGGCGGAGGCTGGGCTGTGGGGCGAGCGCAAGCTCCTCGTCGCCTTTACGTAGCACCCCGAGGAGGCGCCGCATCTCGGCGAGCGCCTCGACCGCGGTCGCTTCGATCGAGTCGAAGGCTTCCTGCGCCTCTTCCGGCTCCGTCGCGAGCGAGCGCCGTCCGCCGCGCGCCTGAACGACGATAACGCTGATCGCGTGCGCGACCACGTCGTGGAGCCCGCGCGCGATCCTGACCCTCTCCTCCGCGACCGCGGCGCGCGCCTTCTCCTCGCGCTCGGCCGTCAGCGCTCGCGTCTCGAGGTGACGCTCGCTGAGCCGGCGATGCCGGATCGGCGCCAGGCCAGCGCGAGCGTGATCGGGAGGGCGAGGGCCGCGTAGGCGGCGTGCTCGCCGTCGATCTCCCGCGTCCAGATCTCGACCTGCCCAACAACGGTAAGACCGAGCGCGAACAGCAGATCGGGGCGGCTCCGCACAAAGCGAGTCAGAGCCATGAGCGGACGGTAACGCACGCTCCCAGCGTCCACATCAGCCTGGCGAGCGATTCCGGACCGCGAAAGGTCGCTCGCGCGAGCGAGGCAGAATCGCGCGAGGCGGCGATGCGCTCCCGCGCGCCGGCTTCTAGCTTGAGCGCGAAACGGAGGAAAGGAGCTGCGTCATGACAGCCGTGGTCGAACAGGTGGTGACTCGAGCGATTCCCCCAGCCGATGGGCGTTCGTGGCTGAGGTGGGGGATCGCCGTCTTCACGGGAGTCGAGACGGTTCACCTCACCGCCGGGACGCTTGGCAACGACTGGGAAGGCTGGAACGTCTTCCTCGGGACCGTCGTCTTCGTAGTTGTCACCGGTGTCGTCATCGTCGGGCTGACGTACGGGCTGCTCGTCCGCTGGGGCCTGAAGGCCTCGCCCCGCGGGCGGAACCGCCCCGCGGTTGCGGCCTTCGCCGCGGGCACGCTATCTCTGGGGGCGTATCCCGCGTTCTTCATGTGGGCGCCCGTCCTGATCGCACCAGCCGCCCTGCTGCTCGGCCGAGTCGGCCTCGGGCGTGCACGCGGCGGGCAGGGAGGGCGTGCCTACGCCGTGGGCGGCACCTTGCTCGGGCTCGCGAGCCTCGCCGTCTTCCTCGCCATGGCCACGTACGCGGCCTTCCATAACGGCAACTACCCCTTTGGCTTCTGATGCGGAACGCCCTCCGTTGCGGACCGTTACTCGACGCTTCTATGTTGTCAAGGGCAGCGTGGCCATCTCGCGCAGGCATCGGTAGAAGTGGCGGGCGAGAGCACGCTTGACGCAGCGGCGTGCCTCTCTCGTGGTCTTGCCGGCAGCGAGTAGCCGTTGGTAGTAGGCGCC
>DATNOU010000109.1:0-2338 GCA_035601195.1 Gaiellaceae bacterium
CGGGAACCGACACGGGCTAGTCGGGCCGCAGCCTCCGGCGACCGGCGCCCCTGGGAATGCCAACAACCGGCGCCCGCGGATTGATTCGAGCGCGCAGTAGCCGGAGCGCCGAGACGCTTACTGCGCCCAGGCGCGCGCGAGCGTTGCGACCGCGGCCGCAGCTCCAAAGCCCTTCCGGTGCGGCCTATTCCGTTCGATGGAGTGCGTGTGATTCGGACAGGGTGAGCGCGGAGGGCGAGGCCGAAGTTTGAGCGCACGGCTGCGAGTCCAGGGCCTCAGGCGACGCGGGCCTACAACCAGGATCCTCGAGCGCGGGATCGCGCGCGTCAGGCCGTCGAGGAGCCGCCAGCAAGAACGAACGCAATAAGAGGGTGGCTCGACGCCAGTCCGCGCCCCGGCGCTTGCCCGCGGCGCAGGCCTCTGCGTCGCGTACTGGGATCCCTCGCGCGGCGACGGTATCGTGGCGGAGACTTGATCGCTCGTGTGCGTGGCTACGTCGTGAGCTGCTCGGCTGCCTCCGAGTCGGCTCCCGCTTGCCCGGCGAGCCTCCCGGTCCCGGCGTAGGCGTTCCCGGCCCCTTCGGGCCCGGAACGCCGTGACGAACGTCGTCCCCTCGCCCCGGCCATCCGTGGTCGGGATCGTCAACGACCGGAGGAGCTCATGTCCCGTCACTCGCTGCCACGCCAATCAATCGACTTCCCAGCCTGGTACGGCGAGGTCGTCCGCCGCGCCGGCCTCGCGGAGAGTTCGCTTGTCCGCGGCGCGATGGTCATCAAGCCGTACGGCTACGCGATCTGGGAGGCGATCCAGCGGGCCCTCGACGAACGCATCAAGGCGACCGGCCACGAGAACGTGTACTTCCCGCTGCTCGTCCCCAGCACCGTGCTCGACCGTGAGCGGGAGCTGGTCGAAGGCTTCGCGCCTGAAGTCGCCGTCGTCACGCACGCCGGCGGCAAGAAACTCGAGGAGCCGCTCGTCATCCGGCCCACCTCAGAGGCCGTCATCTGGGCGACGTACGCCCGCTGGGTCCAGTCCTACCGCGACCTGCCGCTGCTCTACAACCAGTGGGCCAACGTCGTGCGATGGGAACTCCGTCCTCGCCTCTTCCTGCGCACAACGGAGTTCCTCTGGCAAGAGGGGCATACCGCGCATGAGACTGAAGACGAGGCGATGGCCGAGGCGCTGCGGATCCTCCACGACGTCTACGCCGACACAGCCGAGCAGGTACTCGCCATTCCCGTCCTGCGCGGAAGAAAGAGCGCGAGCGAGCGCTTTCCCGGCGCCGTCGAGACCTTCGCGATCGAAGCCCTCATGCGCGACGGCAAGGCGCTGCAAGCTGGAACCTCGCACTACCTCGGCCAGAACTTCGCCCGGGCCTACAACGTCCGCTTCACTGACCGCAGCGGGAAGGAGCAGTACGCCTACGCAACCTCGTGGGGAGCGAGCACGCGACTCGTGGGCGGCCTGATCATGGCCCACGGCGACGACACCGGCCTGCGCCTGCCGCCGGCGGTTGCTCCTTACCAAATCGTCATCGTTCCCATTTCCAGCGTCGACGGCGGCTGGACGCGGGTGCGAGAGGCGAGCGAGGGGCTCGCGACCGCGCTCCGCGCCGCGGGACTGCGAGTCCGCCTCGACGATCGTGAGGAGATTCGACCCGGCTTTAAGTTCAACGAGTGGGAGCTAAGGGGCGTCCCGCTCCGCCTCGAACTGGGCGAGCGCGAGTTGGAAGACGGGCAAGCAACGCTCGTTCGTCGAGACACCGGTGCCAAAGAGAGGACATCCACGGACCGTCTCACAAGCCGAGCCCGAGAGCTCCTCGCGAAGATCCAGCGACGACTGCTTGAGGAGGCGCATGCGTTTCGCGCCGAGCATACGCTCGAGGATCCGAAGAGCTACGAAGTCATGCGCGAGTTTCTAGAAGCGGCGGGCGGCCTAGCCATCGCCCCTTGGTGCGGCTCGCCCACCTGTGAAGACCGAGTCAAGAGAGAGACGCGCGCGACGATTCGCTGCCTGCCGCTACAGCGGGTCAGCATCAAGGCCCGGTGCATCGTCTGCGAGTCACCGGCCGTCGAACGCGCGACCTGGTCGCAGGCGTACTAGAGCGTCGGGGGCGGCGGGTGGAGAGCGTGTGACTCTGTCAGGGTGAGGACGCAAGGCGAGGCCGAAGTTGAGCGCACGCCTGGGAGTGCAGGGCCCTCAGTGCGGCGAGGGTTTCCACCTGAGCAGTCTCAAGCCAGCTCAGAGAGTTCTTGGGTGTCGGCCTAACGGGACGAGGACTCGTTCAGGCTGACGGCAGCTCGAATGAGGGTCGCGAAAGCCTTCTCATCGATTTCAT
>DATNOU010000110.1:0-21931 GCA_035601195.1 Gaiellaceae bacterium
GTCGAGCGAAGCGGCGGCGGGAGACAGGTCGGATTCAAGGCAAGAAGATTCCGCCAGCATGGTTGTGGGTCATCCCGTCGCCGCTCCGCACTCTCAGCCGCCCATCGGACAGAGAGACGGCCAGCCGGCGACGCTACACAGCATGGTTGAGCGGAGTGCGCCTGACAGCACCCCACCGTCGCCGGTTCGAGTCCTGCTTAGGCCGCGCCGCCCCCGAACACCTCCGCTGCGCGTCGGACGAGCTCTTCCTGCGGAACGCCTTCGAGGTGTTGCGCCAACCCCCATCTGTGTCCGAACGGATCCAGGATCTGTCCGTGCCGCTCGCCCCAGAATGCGTCCTGCAGCGGAGAGTAGACCTGCGCGCCTTCAGCGAGCGCTCGCTCCCATAGCTCGTCGACCGCGTCCGTCGTGATCGTGAGCGCGCCGTATGTGCCGCCGAGGGTCAGCGGCGAGACGGCGCCGAATTCCGGGAACTCGTCGGCGATCATGACCCGCGAGTCGCCGAAGACGAGCTCGATCTGCATGAAGCGCCCGTCCGGCACCGGCACGCGGGCGCCGACGCGCGCACCGAGCGCTCGCTCGTACCACTCCGCCGCGCGGGCGGCGTCACGAACGACGATGTGCGGAGTCACCTCTATCACGTTGCTCTCCTTTGCCTCGACAATTCGATCGAGAAGACGGCGATGAGAACGAGTGCCAGCAGCGGGAGCGGCACGAATGGTGAAACGAGCGCGCCGGCAGGAATCGTCCCCAACGAGAGCAGGGCGACCGCCGCGCGGCTCGACACGCGCCTGAGCGCGAGCTTACGCCGGAACAGCACGCGCAGGCTCCGGTCACCGACACGGTCGAGCGCCTCACCGGCCGCCCTCGCCCAGTCAGGCGGGCGCGGCCGGCGGGGAGGAACACGCGTAGACGCCCGGCCAGAGGCCGGACTTGGGGGCGCCATGGCTCGGGAGCAACGCGTTAGGCATGAGCCAGTACACGGTCCAGCGGCCGAGGCACTTGGCTGAGATCCAGCGCGTCGACGAGCAAGGCCGCGGACTGGATCTTCCGGCCGCTGTGGGTGCCAATGAAGCGCCGGAGCTGCTCCTCATTGGTCCGTCCTCGCCAGGCAGGCTGCTTCTGGAAGGTGCGGAACGATTCAAGCTCACCCTGAGCGTCGACGACCTGTTCTACGGCGGCCGCACCGAGCGAGCGGATCAGCTCGTCCTCCAAGTCTGCGACGCACACGTAGAAACCGAGCGATTCCATATCGGTGCGCGTCAGATGGGAGCCCAGGCCGGCCCGCTCCAGAGCACGCCTGAAGTCGCCTTCCTCTCCGGCATCGCAGAGTCCTGCCAGCCTGACGTCGAGCCCCTGGGGGCCGAAGAGATCCAGGAAGCGTCCGATGCCCTGTGCACCTCCCATTGCCACGACCGAAATGCCCTCAGCGTGGAGGTTCCGACCACGGCGTGCAGCCAGCGCTTCGAGCGCGACCTGGTCGCTGATCCCTTCAACAAGAACGACCGCACGTGCGAAGGAAGCCTCAGCGGTCTGTGAACTGGTGAAACCAGAGAGCTTCATGTCCCAGTCGTTTGCAACGGGCTGGCAAACTGCGCGATTCCGCGCTAGGGCAGACCGGGGGCCGAGGAAGTTGGCCGCCCCGCTGCAGGAGGAGCCGGCGGTCGTGCGGCTGTCGTTCGAGAGGGAGAGGGCGGCGGTCATCGGGTCTCCTTTTTCCGTTCAAGTACGCCGGGAAGCCAGGTTCGTACCGCCGTTGCCACGGCGTCGAGATCGGCCTTCAAGCTGTGGTCGCCCGGCACCTGCACCACGGTGCGACGCTCGGTGGCCGGTGGCATCCCGAATGGGTCTCGCTCCCCTTGCACGACCAGCGTTGGCACCGTCACCGCGTCAAGCTCGTACAGGCGGCTTGCGGCCGCGCCGGAGCGGCCCGGCGCGTGCAGTGGAAACGCGAGGCAAAGCACCGCGACGGCGCCGGTCGCTCCCGCGGTTCGGCATGCGACTCTCGCCCCCAGGGACCGGCCGCCGACGAGGAGCGGCAAGCCGGGCAGCTCGCCCTCGAGCAGGTGGTCGACCACTGCCGTCCAAGCAACGTCGAGCTGGCGCGCCGGAGCGGGGCTGCGCCGCTCGGCGACTTTGTAGGGCTGCTCGACAAGCGCGACGCTGACCCCCTCCGCGAGCGCGACGGCCGTCACCGCCACCAGGTCTCGCGAAGCCACCCCGCCGGCGGCCCCATGACCGAGGATAAGCGCGGCTCTCGGTCGATCGGCAGCGTGCAAGTGGGCCTTCGCCAGACCGTGAGGGGTGTCTACCTCGATCGTGGCCACGCAGACGATGGTTGCAGCTCGTTGCTCAAATGGGGTTTGGCCGGTGGCCGCGGCAGGGTTTGCGACCGAGTCGCTCGCGACTGTCTAAGGCGTCGGCCCGCTGGGTTGCCTTGAGCTTCAGTCCCGAGCTCGCCCCGTCTGCCTTTTGCATCGCCTCCGGCTATCACGACGCTGAGCTGCGGTCCTGCGACGATCGTTCGTCCCTGGTATGAGCACGATCATTCTTCGTGGTGGTGTCGAGCTCGAGAATCCACTCGCGCTGGCGCTCGAGTTCCTCGCGGCGTATTCCAGCTATGAGGCCTACGGCTCCTCAGGTGCCGCGTCCTTCGACGAGAGTGACCTGAGGCTGGCGAACCGGGGCGGTGCCCGCATCTCGGCGGCCGAGATCGCAGCGATCCTCGAACGGCGCGGCGAGATCGAACGCGCCTTGCGCAGGATCCACCCTGATGCGTCCTTGGCGGACGCGACGAGCTCGATCCCGTGGATCCCGCTGACCCTGCTCTTCAACGCGTTCGCGGACATCCGCGGAATCGGTTTCTCGAAGATGACGAAAGCGCTTCACAGGAAACGGCCGGCGCTGATCCCGATGCTCGACAGCGTCGTCCAGACGTACCTGACCCGGGACGATCCCGGGATGCGCTCGGGCGGGTCGTTCGGCGAACGGGCCACCGCGCTCGTCCGCAGCTACAAACGAGACCTGGATCGCAACCGAACGGTCCTGCACGAGATCCAACAAGAGCTCGCGAGCCGCTCGTATCGGCTCACCGAGGTGCGAATCCTCGACCTGCTGATCTGGTCCCTATCAGCCGCGACCTGAACGTCGGCGGCGTCCGCGGGCGTGAGCCGTCGAGTTTGACTTGGGCAGCCGTTTACGAACATGACAACATCTTAGACGCCCACGCCGGATTTCGAGGCGGAGACGACGGAAGGCCGCATCGGCTTCCATGACTGGATTGGCGACTCATGGGCCGTGCTCTTCTCGCACCCAAGGACTTCACCCCAGTCTGCACGACCGAACTCGGCTACATGGCCAAGATCAAGCCCGAGTTCGACCGCCGGGGCGTCAAGATCATCGGGCTCTCGGTCGATCCGGTCGGCAACCATGCGCAATGGGCCGACGACATCAGGGAGACGCAGGGCCACGCGCCGAACTATCCGATGATCGGCGGCGAGGACTTCAACGTTTCGAAGTTGTACGGCATGCTTCCCGCGAATACGTCGGGCGACCCGCTCGAGCGCAGGCCGGCCGACAACCAGACGGTGCGCAACGTCTTCGTCATCGGTCCGGACAAGAAGATCAAGCTCGTGCTCGTCTATCCCATGACGACGGGACGCAACTTCGACGAGGTGTTGCGGGTGATCGACTCGCTCCAACTGACCGCCAAGCACAAGGTTTCGACGCCGGTGAACTGGCAGCAGGGCGAGGACGTGATCATCGCCGGTTCGGTCTCCGACGAGGAGGCGAAGGAGGTCTATCCGGAAGGCTGGGAGTCGCCGCGACCCTACATCCGGATCGTGCCGCAGCCGCGCTGATCGACGCGGTCGTGACTGCGCCTGGTTACTCGTACCAGCTCATGGGCGCGAGTCGAACGCTGGTCTCGAAGTCGAGCTCGTGGGTCGTCATCAAGTGGGCGTTCTCGCTGCGCTCGATCTCTTCGATCCGGTCCCAGCTGGCGATCGTCGCATCCGGGCTCCAGAGGATGCCCGGCAATTTGCGAGAGCGCATCTTCGCGAGCAGGTAAGCGGCGTCCGCAAGCAGGAACACCGTCTGTCCGTCCAATCGGACGAGTAGCGACTGATGACCCCGCGTGTGTCCGGGCGTCGAAATGATCATCACGCGACCGTCGCCGAAGACGTCGTGGTCACCCTCGAGCTGGTGCCAGTTCAACCCGACGTCGTAGTCGCCGCGCACGTAGATCGCCTCTTGATACACGGGCGGGTCCATCGCGAAGGCCAGCTCCTCCGCCTGCACTAGCACTGGTGCGTGCTTCAGCCACTCGAGGCCGCCGGCGTGGTCGAAGTGGAGGTGGGACTGGACGACCAAGTCGACGTCGCTGGGCCGCAGCCCGATGGTTGAAAGCCGTCGCTCGACGTGGTCATCCGGGCTCAGCCGCATTTCGAAGTCGGCTGCAGCCGCACCAAGACGCGACTCGGGATCGGTGGCGAGTTGCGGATGCGCGCCGCTGTCGAACACGAGCGTGCCCGACCGATGCTTCACCACGTAGAGGAAGTAGGGGTTGTAGACCTTCTTGGCCGGCTCCGGATCGAACGGATCGAAGACGGCCATCGTCATGAGATCTCCGCCGCAGTGGAGGGCGTACAGCTGAATCGTGCTCATGACGAACTCACAGTTGCCTCGTTCCTGTTCGGCTGCTGGACGGCACAAAATAGGGAGCGCGCCCACCACCGGTCAAGGATCTCTCGCAGGATTGATCCAAACCGTGGCACCATCGCCCCGATGGCACCCGTCGGCGACAAGGATCGAGTGCTCCAGCTCACGCGTCGTTTTCTTGCTCCCCACCGCGTCGAGGTCTGGGATGACTTCGGCACGCAGCTGGTCATCGGTCGTCGCGAGGGGTACCGGCTCTGGGACCTGTCGGGCCACGAGTTGCTCGACCTCCATTTGAACGGGGGCACGTTCAACCTCGGCCATCGGCACCCGGAAGTCGTCGAGGCTCTCGCTCTCGCCGCCGAGGAGCTAGACATCGGCAACCATCACTTCGCGAGTTTGGCGCGGGCCGAGCTGGCTGAGCAGCTCGCCCGCCTGACTCCTGGCGACCTCACCTACTCCGTGCTCGTGCCGAGCGGCGGTGAGGCGAACGATGTAGCGATCAAGACAGCGCGTCGCGCAACCGGCCGGCGGCGGGTGGTCGGGCTTGCTGCCGGCTACCACGGTCGGACCGGCCTTGCCGGAGCAGCCGGCGAAGACAGCGCCGCCCGTTACTTTTTGTCCGACTCGCCCGACTTCGCCAAGGTGCCCTTCGGCGACCCGGACGCGATGGCCCTGGCACTCGCCTGCGACGACGTGGCCGCGGTCATCCTCGAGATCGTTCCCGCGACCTCCGGGTTCCCGGTGCCGCCGGAGGGTTACCTCCTCGCCGTGCGGGCTCTTTGCGACGAGCACGGCACTCTCCTGATCGCCGACGAAGTCCAGACCGGCCTTGGACGCACTGGGTGCCTCTGGGGCGTCGAGCGCTTCGGTGTTCAGCCGGACGTCCTCGTGACGGGAAAGGGACTCTCGGGAGGGATGTACCCGATGGCGGCGACGATAATGAGCGAGCGGGTGGCCGGCTGGCTGCACGAGTACGGGTGGGGCCACGTGTCGACCTTCGGAGGCGCAGAGATCGGCTGCCGGGTGGCGCAGAAGGTTCTCGAGATCACGACGAGGCCGGAGACGCAGGCGTCCATTGCCGGCCTGATCGAACGGTTCGACTCCGCCTTGACCGAGATCCGCGCACGACAGCCCTACCTCACCGAGGTGCGCCAGACCGGCCTCGTGATCGGACTGCGCGTCGAGCATCCCAACGGCGCAGTCTTCCTCCAGCAGGAGCTCTTCGCCCAGGGCCTGTGGGCGATCGCCTCCGGTTTCGACCAGTCGGTTCTGCAGTTCAAGCCTGGGCTGCTCCTCGATGGCCCTTCGACAGACGCTGCGCTCGAGCGGCTCGAGGAGGCACTCACTCGTGTCAAGGACGTCGACCGCCCGGTGCCGCAGCGTCATCGCACGACCGCCACGACCCGCCCTTGACGCTCCACGGGCAGCGGCTGGGCGCAGCGTGCGCCGCCGAAGCGGAGCTCGCATTGGCAGCACTGGCGCGCTACTCGACGGACCCGTCCTCCCGCCTCAAATTCGTCCGCCATGGCGAGAACACGACTTACCGAGTCGTGCGGCCGGAAGGTGACTGGGCACTGCGGCTCGCTCGTCCTGGATATCAGTCGCTCGACGCGATCCGTTCCGAGATCCGGTGGATGCACGACCTCAACGAGACGGGAATCGCCACGTCTGCCGTGATCCCCGGCCGAGACGGCGACATCGTCCAGCTCGTCCCGCATCGAGACGGAAGCGTGCGGGCCGCTGTCGCTTTCACATGGATAGAGGGGCGTCCACTTCCCGAGGTGGATAGCTTGGGCGCGTGGAAGCGGCTGGGCGCGATCATGGCCCGGATCCACGAGCACGGCCGGCGCTGGAGGAAGCCGCAGGGCTTCGTCCGCCCCGCGTGGGATGTTGAGGCGCTCGTGGGCGATAGTCCGCGCTGGGGGAGCCCGTTCCCTCCTGAGGTCTGGAGCGAGGAGGATATGCGTCTCCTCCAGGCCGCGCGTGAGGCGGTGCGGGAGCGCCTGCATGCCCTAGGGCAAGGGGAGCATCGTTACGGGCTCATCCACGCTGACCTGGGTTTCGAGAATGTGCTCGTGCGGCCCGACGGGTCGACGGTCGTCATCGACTTCGACGACAGCGGGCCAAGCTGGTACCTCTACGACCTGGCCAGCGCGCTGTACCCGTTTGAAGACGTGTCTGGTTTTGCGGCGCGAGAGAAGGCGCTCGTCGCCGGGTACCGATCGGTCGGCCCCCTGCCGGACGACGACGTCCAAGAGCTCCTTACGCTGCTGATGGCGCGTCGTCTTGCAACGCTCGGATGGACGTTCACGCGGGCAGAGACAGGGCACGCCCAACGCCAGAGGGCGCGACGGATCCGGAGCAGTCCGTCGGCGGCACGACGGTTTCTTGCTTGGCACGCAGCAGCTGGCTAAGAGCCACTCTTTCCAGAACCCATGACTGAGTCCGCCATTTGTTAGCTCTCGTCTGACCTGTAGTCGAAGTCGGTCGCGAAGCCGCAACGGCCGTGCACTTCCCACACGAGCGGCGCGTCGGCGACCCGCTGGAACTCGGTCCGGAACTCCTGCCCCGGATGATCGTGACCGGGGATCGCGCACGTGATCGGCTCATCGGAGTCGACCGGCTCGACGCCGCGCACCGTTACGTAGTCCTCCGCGCTGATTCGCTGGCCGTTCCCGCGGTGGTCAAGCTCGATGCGGGCCGGTCTGACGACGTAGACCTGGCCGATCAGGCGCGCGAAGTTGTGGAGCGTCCCGCCGCCCGCTCGGCCGAGGAAGATCTCCGTGAGGGCGTTTCGCTGTTTCTCGTCGGCGTGCTGGTCCAGGTAAAGGGCGACGCGCCAGGGCGAGCCGGGTTCGTCGTCGTTGTAGGAGCCGGCGAGGACGACGCTGAAACCGGAAAGGTCGAGGGCGGCGGCCCGCCCCTCGACGATTCGCCAAGAGAGGGCGAAGTCGCACACGCCGAACGTGGAGCGGCCGCCTGCCCGTCCGCCCCGAGGCCGGCAGGGGCAGATCGCCTCGCAGTTGCACGCCTCGAAGTAAGACCCGCTCACGCGCCAGGGCATGACGGCGGAGCTCACGGCGTCATGCCCATCGTGCCTCCGCCTCCACCGTCGTGAAGGCCCGGGACGAGCTCGGGGTGAGCGGGTACGAAGAAAGCGACCGCGAGGAGAGCGATTCCAAACGCGATCCCGAGGGGCCTGCCGAAGCGCCACGTCTTCTCGAGGAAGATCACGACGGCGAGCCCGCCCATCCAGGCGAGGTTCATGACGCCGACCGCGATCAGAACGACGAAGAGCGCCCAGCAGCAGCCGACGCAGTAACCGCCGTGGTAGAGACCGACGCGAACATCGCGCAGCTTTCCGGAGTAGGCGGCGAAGCGGAGGAGGAATCCAAGCGGGGAGCGGCAGTGGCTGAGGCAGCGGTCCTTGAGCGGGGTGAGCTGGTAGAGCCCGCCCGCACCGAGAGCGGCGGCACCCACCCATGGCGCCGCGGCGGCCGCCTCGGTCGCGATGCGCCCGGCCGCCCAGGCAGCCAGGAAGGCGAGCAGACCGAGGGCGGCCCAGGCGCCGAGGTAGCCGACGATCACGCCGCCGACCCGGAGCGCGCGACGCACGCCGGTCGAACGGCTGCGAACGCCACGCAGGTAGAGCGATCCCACCGGCGCGACGGAGGGGAGCATCATCGCCGCCATCATCTCGAGCCAGAGGAGCATGAATCCGGCCAGGCTCAGTCCCATCGTGCCCGGGCCGTTGCCCATCTCCAGCGCCCCGCGAACGGTTGCCGTCCACGCGAGAGCGGCACCCGCGAGCAGCGCCGCCCAGATGACGGGCGCCTTCGCCCGCTCCTCGAGCGAGAAGCCGAGTCTGTCGGCGGCTGCGCTCACGCGGACCAGCTCACATCGGTGCCGTCGATCGCGAGCGAAAGGCCGAACACGCCGACCCGCATCTCGGTCGCCGGGGCTCTAAGTAAGTCTCTTCCGGCCGCCACGCCATCGTGAACTCCCTTCTCGATCGAGGCATGATCCGCGAACCCTGCGACCGGGGTCAAGGACGAGTTCGGCGTTACGCGCGGGCCACCGAGCTAATGGCACTCAAGGACCGCAGGCGACGCCGCCGGACCTTGCAATGAGCGTGAGTCCCCGAACCCGACGCGCCCACTGTTGCCGCGTGGTTCTCCCGGTCGGCATCGCCACACGAGCTGGGGTACTTCTCTTACGGGCTACGTAGTCTCTGTGAGCCCGTAGTGGGCGTACGCCACTCGCTCCTTCGCTTCGGAGATTGCAGGTCTGTAGTCGCCGAGGCCGAGAATGCCTCTTTGATCGCTGCCACCGTACTCGGGCGCGTTGTGCACTCGATCCTTCGTCCACGGGACCCGTAGCGTTCCGTCCTCCTGCCCTACGCCGGAGGCGGGTACGAGGTGGACGTGGTGGCGAAAGGTCCCGGTGATGACGCCGATCCATTCGGGCTCACCTGTCTGGTCGTCGTTGAAAATCTGATCGACGTAGCCGACGGACTTGCCGTCGCGGTCGACGACGGGGTGGCCTGCGAGCTCTCTCAGGTCGCCTTCGTCAAGCATCTCAATGCCCCCCTGCTAGGTGCCCTGGGCTTGCTCGCGCGCGCCGCGGAGCTCGGTGATCCGGATGATCTCGTCCCAGCGGCTCTTCCCGAGGCGACCTGCGTCCGCGCGACCTTTCATGGCGAGCTCGCGGATCTTCGCCTCGATGCTCGGATCATGGGTGTGATATGCGGCGTCGGTCAGAAGACGGGCAGCCTGCTTGTTGTGGCCCGCCGCGAGCTCCCGCCCTGCCTCCTCGATCGTTTCGACGACAGTCATCGAAACCTCCTTTCGGCTCCGATCACTGTGGAATGTCCTATCTCAACGAGGACTCAATACGATGGCAGATCGGCTCAACAACCTCTCAACCAGAACGTCCGGTTGAATCGACGAGGCGGTAGCCTGAGGCCGATTCCGTGAGGAGATAATGCGGGTGGGCCGGATCGGCCTCGATCTTCCGCCGGAGTCTCGAAACGTAGACGTGCACGTAGTGCAGCTCGGTCTGGTATGCGAGACCCCAGACCTCCCTGAGGATCATTCGGTGGGTGAGGAGCCTCCCCTCGTTCCGGGCGAAGAGCGCGAGGAGCTTGAACTCGTGGGGCGTGAGCGGCACTGGTGTCCCGTTCTTGAATACCACTTGCTTGTCGAGGTCGATTCGAAGCTCTCCGATATCGAGGATCGGCCCTTCGGGGGCGCCCGCCCGCCGGAGCGCGGCACGCAGCCGCGCGAGGAGCTCGTTCACGGCGAACGGCTTCGTCACATAGTCGTCCGCCCCCGCGTCCAGGGCCTCGACCTTGTCGTCTTCCTCTCCGACGACAGAGAGAAGGAGGATCGGGATCTGCGTCCAGGTGCGCAGCTCGCGGCAAACGTCGATCCCGCTTTGATCGGGTAGCACGAGGTCGAGGATCACGGCATCGGGAAGCCGAAGGGTGGCTTGCGCGAGCGCCTCCTTGCCGCTCGTCGCCGTGTCGATCTCGTAGCCGGCGCCGCGCAGGATCGTCTCGAGCGCCCGCAGGATCTCGGGCTCGTCGTCGACGGCGAGGATGCGTGTGACGCTCATGCCCTGGTTTACGCCTCTGCTCGTCGGTCTGGTGGGAGCGGCTCGATCGCCGCCGGTAAGGCGAGCAGAAACGAGGCACCCTCGCCCGGATTCGACTCGGCCCAGATGCGCCCGCTGTTCGCTTCGACAAAGCCTTTCGCGATCGCGAGCCCGAGGCCGGCGCCCTTGCGCTGGCTCACGGTCGACGCATGGCGGAAGGGCTCGAAGACGAGCTCGAGCTCGTCGGCGGGTAGTCCCGGCCCGTGGTCGGCGATGCGGACGATCACCTCGCCCGCCGTGTCGACGACCTCGACGGTGACTCTCGAGTCCGCGGGCGAGAACCTCAGGGCGTTCTCGAGCAGGTTCACGAGGGCGTGCTCGAGCTGCACGGGGTCCACTGACACGAGAGGCAGGTCAGCCGCGAGGGACACGTCGACGCGCCGATCGGACGCGATGTGAACGAGCGCCTGGTCGAGCAGGCCTTCGATCGTCAGGAGCTTCGGCCGGAGACGGACTGGGCCGGCGTCAAGCGTCGACAGATCGAGGAGGTTGCGGACGACGCGATTCAGCCGCTTCGTTTCGGCGAGCGCTGTCCCGAGCAGGCGCTTTCGATCCGCTGCATGGAGTGTGAGATCGGAGCTTTCGAGAGCTTCGAGGCCGGCCCGGATCGCCGTCAGAGGCGAGCGAAGATCGTGGCTCACCGCCCTCAGGATCGCGGTCTTGATCGAGTCGCTGCGCCGCAGAGCTTCCGCCTCGAGCGCCTCGCGGGTGAGCTCCTCCCGGTCGATTGCGACCGCGAGGAGCGACGCGAGCGCGTCGAGGAAGCGGCGCCGCCCCTCGAGGGTCGACCCGCGCCCACCGTGCACGTACAGCGTGGCCACGAGGCGTCCGCCGGAGCGAAGCCCGAGCGCAGTCTCACCGGGACTCGGGCTTCGGTCGGAACCGAGCTCGATCCGCGCCGTCTTGACGCGGAGGACGCGCGCTGTCCCCTCGGCGACACGGTCGAGTTCGTCCGATAGCTCGGCACCCGAGAGAAGGACGGCCGAGGCCTCGGCGAGGAGGGCCGTTTCCCGCTCACGCTGCTCCGCCTCCCGTGCGCGTCGCCGCGAGCGCGCGGCAAGGTCGGCAACGATCAAGCCCGTGACAACGTAGATGGAAAGGGCGAGCCAGTTCTCCTCGCCCGAGAGAGTGAACGTCAAGACCGGCGGCAAGAAGAAGTAGTTGAAGGCGACCATGCTCGCGATCGATACGACGACGGCACTGGCGCTGCCAAAGAAGACCGCTACGGGAACCACGGCTAGGACGTAGAGCGCTCCCAGGCTCAGTACCGGCACGAAGTCGCGTAGAAGGAAGACGACGCCGGTCACCGTGGCTACTGCCGCGATGCTCACGAGGGCTCTCCCTGTCCAGCGGCGGGCGAAGGGGGGGACGAACGCTCGCACGGAGCGAACGAGCCAAGTCACGGCAGCAATCTTAGGCTCGTCGCTCTTCGAGGAAGCGCTCACCGATTGGTCTTGGGGTTTGCGCCCCGCCAGGCTGTGCGGAAGGATGGCGCGACTGTGACGAGCGAAGCGGAGAAGGGTGCTGCAGCCGGTCAGATCAGCATCGCCGTTCTAGGCGCCGGGCATGGCGGACTCGCGCTTGCAGGCGACCTCGGGCGGATGGGATTCGAGGTCACGCTCTTCAGTTTCTTTCCAGCGGAGCTTGCTCCCGTACGGGAGCGGGGGGGCGTGGAGCTTTCGGGCCAGATCTCAGGATTCGGGCAAGTCGCCCGCGTCGTGGACTCGGTCTCCGACGCGGCCGACGCGGCCGAGCTCCTCTTGATCGTCGCGCCTGCGGTCGCACACCACACATACGCCTCGCTCCTAGCAGGCTCACTTCGAGATGGGCAGACCGTAGTGCTCAACCCCGGCCGCACGGGCGGCGCCCTCGAGTTCGACCGAGCGCTCGTACGCTTCGGGTGCCGCGCCGATATCCGACTGGCCGAAGCACAGACCTTTATCTTCGCCGCCGAGTCGCGCGGCCCCGCCGCTGTCGAGATCCTGTACGAAAAGAATGTGTTGCGCGCGGCGGCGCTGCCCGCGAGCGACAACGCCGCGGTCAGCGCGATTCTGCGCGGCCTCTACCCGCAGATCGAGCCGGCGGAAAGCGTCCTCGAGACGAGCGTGAACAACGTCGGCGGAGTTGTCCACCCGGCTGCGATGCTCCTCAACACGGCTGCGCTCGAACGCTCGGCCGCCGGCGAGGACGTCCGTTTCTACAAGCACCAGGTGAACCGTCACATCGCCTCGCTGGTCATGGAGAAGGTCGACGCGGAGAAGGGCGCAATCGGCCGTGCGCTCGGGCTTAGCGACGTGTGGACGATCCTCGACTGGTACCGGGCCTCTTATGGCGTAACCGGTGAAACGCTGTACGAGGTGCTCCAGAATCACCCGTATTACGCGGGCTTTCATTCGCCGACTCACCTGCTCGGCTACAACCACATCCCCGACGAGGTGCCGAACTCGCTTGTCCCGCTCGTCTCGCTCGGGGAGGCTCTCGACGTGCCGACCCCGGCGATGCGCACGCTGATCGATCTTGCCTGTGTCATGACGGACGTCGATTGGTGGACCGAGGGACGGACGGTCGCGAGTCTGGGTCTCGACGGCATGACGCCGGAGGAGATGCGCGACTTCGTGGCCCACGACTCGCATCGATCCCGCTGGCTCAGAGCTCCCCTTGCAGGCGAACCCCGCTGACTGGAATGTGTTGACCGGCGGTGGCCGTCACGGAGTGAGCAGCGTCGTCGAAACCCAAGCAGCGGAGTGGCTTCGGATGATGCTCCGAATTCGCCTCTTCGAAGAGACGCTCGCCGATCTCTACAAGCGGGGAGCTCTCGTCGGGGTAGTCCACCTTTCGATCGGGCAAGAGGCGACTGCCGTGGGCGTCTGCTCGTCGCTGCGAGCCGGAGACCAAATCACCTCGACCCACCGTGGGCACCACCACATGCTTGCGCGAGGACTGGATCCGAGACGGATGTTCGCCGAGATCCTCGGCCGGGCAGGCGGTTACTGCGGGGGCAAGGGGGGATCGATGCACGTGAGCTCGGTCGCCGAGGGCGCCGTGGGCGCGAACGGCATCGTGGGCGGGGGAATCCCGCACGCGGTCGGTCTCGCATTCGCCGCTCGTAGGCTTGGAACGGGCTCGGTGGCAGTCTCGTTCTTCGGGGACGGAGCGGCCAATCAAGGCGTCCTCTTCGAGTCGTTGAACCTCGCCGTCGTCTGGCAAGTCCCCGCGCTGTTCGTATGCGAGAACAACGGCTATACGGAGTTCACCCCGACGCACGCGGTGACCGCCGGCGAGAGCATTGCTGTGCGTGCCGCCGCCTTCGGCCTGCCCGCGGGCGCCGTGGACGGAGACGACGTGGTCGCAGTCGCCCGCGCTGCCGGGGAGGCGGTGGAGCGTGCACGCGACGGACGAGGACCGTCGTTCCTCGAGTGCCGGACACACCGCTGGCGGGGACACCATGAGGGCGAGGAGAGCTACGCGAAGCCCTATCGCCAGGCGGTCGATCCGGAGGATCCCATCGAGCGGCTCGAACAGGCGATGCGGGGCGCGGGACTCGACCCCGTCGAGCTCAGGACATCGATCGAGGCAGAGGAGCGAGCACTCATCGCGGAGGCGCTCGCTGGAGCGCAGGCTGAGCCGCTGCCGCCGGTCGAGCGCGCCTTCGAGGACGTCTTCGCGTGATCTCAGTCGCGGCGCCTTCGAGTGCGAAACGGCTGGCACCGGCCCTCGCAGACGCGATCGCACAGTGCATGCGGGAGGACTCACGCGTGGTGGTCTGGGGCGAGGACGTGACCATCGGTGTGATGGGACCGACTCGTGGCCTTGCCGAGGAATTCGGTCTTGAGCGCGTCATCGACTGTCCGATCTCGGAAGCCGGGTTCGTCGGCGCCGCGGTAGGCGCGGCGATCGGCGGCCTTCGTCCTGTCGTGGACATCATGTTCTCGAGCTTCACCTACGTGGCGTTCGACCAGATCGCAAACCAAGCCGGCCGGCTTCGCTACATGACGGGCGGGCAAGTCGCGGTGCCGCTCGTGGTCGTCGGCTCGGCCGGCGCCGCAGGCTCGAACGCCGCCCAGCACTCAGAGGTCCCGACTGCCCTCTTCCTCAACGCGGGTGGCGTGCGGGTCGTGTTCCCGTCGACACCCCATCAGGCTTTTTGGCTCATGCGGGCCGCGATCCGAAGTGACGATCCGGTGATCGTGCTCCATCATCCGGCGCTCGCCGCCGCGCGTGGGACGGTGGACCCTGAGCCGCTCGCGCTCGGCGACGCCGTCGTCCACCCAATCGGAACCGATGTTTCGTTGCTCGCGACCGGACTGATGGCTCACCGCGCTCGCTCGGTCGCGGAGTCGCTCGCCTCGGAGGGAGTCTCGGTCGAGGTAGTCGACGTGTGCAGCCTCAACCCGATGCCGTGGAAGGCGATTCTCACGTCGGTCGAGAAGACCGGTCGCGCGGTTGTCGTCGACGAAGGCCGGCTGACGTGCTCCGTCGCGTCGGAAATATCCGCTGGGATCGCCGAGCGTGCCTTCGGTGCGCTGGCGGCGCCCGTGCGGCGGCTGGCCGTCCCAGACGTTCCGATCCCGTTCGCGCCGAACCTCGAGGCGGCTGTCCTTCCGAGCGAGGAAGACATCGCCGCGGCCGCCCGGGAGGTAGTTCGTGGTTGAGCCGACGCCAATCGTGCTTCCGAAGGCGGGCATGAACATGGTCGAGGCGACGATTGTGGCCTGGCACAAGGCACCCGGCGAGCGCGTCGAGGAGGGGGAGGCGATCGTCGATATTGAGACCGACAAGGTGGAGATGCAGGTCGAGGCGCCGGTTTCCGGAGTCCTCCGCGAGGTGCTGGTCGGCATCGACGAAGATGCGCCCGTCGGGGCGACACTCGGCCTGATCGAGCCACTGGCATGACAGCGGCCCTCGAAGGCAGCCGGGCCGTCATCACCGGCGCCGCGCGCGGGATCGGCGAGGCGACTGCGCGCCGCTTCTGCGAGGAGGGAGCGCGTGTCCTTCTCACCGACCGTGACGGTGACGCCGTCGAGGCGGCGGCGCAGAGGCTCCGAAGCGCGGGACACGACGCCAGCGGACAGGTGCTCGACGTGACCGAGGAAGGGGACGTCCAGCGTGTGCTCGACGGGGCTGCGGATCTGCTCGGCGGCCTCGACGTCGCTGTCGCCAACGCTGGAGTCCTGGCGATGAACCCGCTTGCCGAGCTCTCGCTGGCAGACTTCGAGCGCACCTTGTGGGTCAACGTCGTCGGCGTCTTCCTCACGCTCAAGCACGCCCTTCCGCACCTGCGGGCTGCAGGCGGAGGCACGCTCCTGTGCACGAGCTCGCAGGCCGGCGTGCACGGCTACCGCGACCTCAGCGCCTACTGCGCGTCGAAGTTCGCCGTCGTCGGCCTGGTCGAGTCTCTCGCCCAAGAGCTCGCGGGCGACGGGATCAGGGTGTGCGCGGTGGCGCCCGGCGTGACCGAGACCGAGATGTACGGGGAGCTCGTGCGTGAACGGGCACGGCTCTGGGGCGTGGACGAGAAGACGGCCGAGGACAGGATCCGAAACACCGTTCCATTCGGCAGGACCGCAACGCCGGAGGAGATCGCGAACGCTTTCGTCTACCTCGCCTCGCCGCAGGCGGCCTATGTCTCCGGCGTCGCACTCGTGCTGGACGCCGGGGAATTGAGCGGATGAGACCGCTCCTCGAGGACAAGGTCACGCTCATCACCGGAGCGGCCTCGGGCATCGGGCGGGCGACGGCGCTCCTCTTCGCCGAGGAGGGCGCGATACTCGTGCTCGCCGACGTCGACGCGGAGGAGGGCCGTGAGACGGCACGGCTCGTCGGCGAGCGGAGGGCACGGGCGGTCTTCGTCCGCTGCGACGTCGCCGTCTCGGAGGAAGTGAAAACGGTCGTCGAGACCGCGGTCGAGCAGTTTGGCCGGCTGGACTGCGCCTTCAACAACGCCGGCATCGAAGGCTCCAACGCGCCGATCGTCGAGTACGACGATGAAGCGTGGCGCCGCGTCCTCGCCGTCAACCTGACCGGCGTCTTCTTTTGCATGAAGCACGAGTTGCGTCAGATGGCAGCGCAGCGGTTCGGGGCGATCGTCAACACGGCTTCCGTCGCGGGCGTGATGGGGTACCCGAATCTGAGCGCCTACAACGCCTCGAAGCACGGTGTCGTCGGGCTGACTCGGACGGCGGCACTCGAATACGCCAGCCGGGGGGTCCGCGTGAACGCGGTCTGCCCTGGGTGGATCGAGACGCCGATGGTCATGGAGCGGGGCCCGGCGCCGGCCTCGATCCCCGCGGTCTACAGCGCGCTCGCCGGGCTCCACCCGCTGAACAGGCTGGGCACGCCGGAGGAGGTGGCGCATGCCGTCGCCTGGCTGTGCTCGGACGCGGCCAGCTTCGTGACCGGCCAGCCGCTGCTCGTCGACGGCGGTGTGACCGCCGGGCGCGCGCGAGCCGAGGACGCCGTCACTCGCGCGGACGAGATCAAGTGAGGCGGGTCCTATCCGCCCGCCTTGGCTCCCGGGTCCCCGAAGACGCCGACCCCGGCAAGCTCCGCGATCCGCTCCGCTGAGTAGCCGCACACGTCGGCGAGGATCTCGGCAGTGTGCTCGCCGAGGAAGGGTGCGCGCTCGATGGGTCGGGGCGAAGCGCTCAGACGCAGCGGAGTGGCGACGGTTCGCACCTCCCCGAGGACGGGGTGCTCGTATCCCACAACAGCCTCGCGCGCGATCGCTTGCGCGTCTCCAAGGGCCAGGGCGATGTTGTTCACCGGAGCACAGGGCACGCCGTGGGCCGTCAGCCGCTCGATCCATTCGCCGACGGACCGGCGCGCAAAGGCCGCTTCCAGGATCGGGAGGAGCACGTCGCGATGCTCGTCTCGAACTGCGAGACCGGCAAAACGCTCGTCGTCGGCCAGCGAGGGCTGCCCGAGCGCCTCGCAGAGCCCGCGCCAGAGCGTCTCCTTGGGACAGGCGACGACGAGCCAGCCGTCGGCCGCCTCGAAGGCTTGAAACGGAACAAGCGTCTGGTGTGCGGAGGCCGGCATCCGGCGGGCCTGCCAGCCCCGGGACGCCGACCACGTCGCCATGTAGTTGAGAAGACCGAGTGCGGTCTCGAAGAGGGAAAGGTCCGCGTCGCAGCCGACGCCTTCGCGACGTGCCCGCCAGATGCCCGCGAGGACGGCGATCGTGGCGACATAGCCGGCCGAAAAGTCGACCAGCGAGAGGCCGCTTTTCATCGGGGGCTCGTCAGGCCCGCCGGTGATGCTCATCCAGCCGGCGAGGCCCTGCACCGTCGCGTCATAGGCACCCTCGCTCGCGCGCGGGCCCGTCATCCCGAAACCTGAAAGCGAGACGCAGACGATCCGGGGATTCACATGCTTTAGGTCGTCGTAGCGGAGGCGCAGCTTCGCCGGCTGGTCTCCCCGCAGGTTGGAGAAGAGGGCGTCGGAACCGCGAACGAGGTCCTCGAGGACGCTCCGGCCCTCCGGATAGCGGAGGTCAAGTGCGAGACTGCGCTTGTTGCGGTTGAAGCTCTCGAAGAAGAGCGAGCTTCCGTCTTGCTCGAAGGGCGGTACGGAGCGGCCGACCTCTCCTCGCGTGCTTGGATCCTCGATCCTGATGACGTCCGCGCCGAGGTCGGCGAGCTGCATCGTGCCCCATGGTCCCGCGCCGAACTGCTCCAGCGAAAGGATGCGGATGTCCCCCAAGGGCATCATGTCTGGCGCCATTCGTTTCGGCCCGGCGATCGGGGCGGTATGAGTATTGTCCGGCGAGGAGTTGAGAGGCAAAGCGGACCATTCATCGTGAGCGTTGGCGGGCATCTCCCCGCGCGTCTCCGCCGGAAGCCTTCAGGCGCGTAGATGGATTTCGAGGTCCCCTTTGAGGTCACGGAGATCCGCACTGCTGTCCGGGAGCTCTGTTCCGGCTTCCCCGGGGAGTACTGGCGAGCTCTCGAGCCCGACCGCTATCCCGACGAGTTCGTCGCGGTGCTCACGCAACACGGGTGGCTCGGGGCGCTGATCCCGCAGGAATACGGGGGAGCCGGACTCGGGCTCACCGCAGCCAGCGTCATCCTCGAGGAGATCAACGCAGCCGGTTGCAACGCAGGGGCGTGCCACGCCCAGATGTACGTCATGGGGACCCTTCTGCGCCACGGAAGCGAGGAGCAAAAGCAGCGCTTTCTGCCGAAGATCGCCGCGGGCGAGCTTCGTCTGCAGGCATTCGGGATCACCGAGCCGACTGTGGGCTCCGACACGACGCAGATCCAAACGCGGGCCGAGCCGGCCAACGGCGGCTACGTGATCAGCGGCCAGAAGATCTGGACTTCGCGCGCGCTGCATTCGGATCTCATGCTGCTCCTGGCGCGGACGACGCCGCTCGATCGCGTCGAAAAGCGAACCGAAGGGCTCTCGGTCTTCCTGCTGGACATGAAGTCGGCCGGCGCAAAGCTCGAAATCCGACCGATCAAGACGATGATCAACCACGCGACCACCGAGGTCTTCCTCGACGGCGTCGAGGTCCCGGCAAATGCGCTCGTCGGCGAGGAGGGGCAAGGGTTCCGGTACATCCTCGACGCGATGAACGCCGAGCGGATCCTGATCGCCGCAGAGTGCATCGGCGACGGGCGCTGGTTCGTGGACAAGGCCGCGCGGTACGCCTCCGAGCGGGTCGTCTTCGGCCGGCCGGTCGGGGCGAACCAGGGTGTCCAGTTCCCGATCGCTCGGGCACACGCGGCAATCGAGGCCGCGGATCTCGTCCGCTACAAGGCCGCCTGGCTCTTCGAGCAGGGCCTCCCGTGCGGCGCGGAGGCGAACGTCGCGAAGCTGCTGGCCTCGGAGGCCTCCTGGCAGGCCGCGAACGCGTGCCTCGACACGCACGGCGGCTACGGATTCGCCGCGGAGTACGACGTGGAGCGGAAGTTCCGCGAGACCCGTCTCTACTCTGTGGCGCCCATCTCGAACAATCTCGTTCTCGCATACCTCGGCCAGCACGTCCTCGGGATGCCGAGGTCGTACTAGCTGGCGCCTGGGCGGCGGCGGCTCTTGCCCGGCGAAGCCGGGCTCCGCCCGCGCCTGACGCCCAGACGACAGCTGGCAAAGAGTAGTTACCCGACCGACTGCCAGAACTCGACCAGGATTCGGTTGTAGTCCTCCGGCAGCTCCTGGAAGGGCTGGTGACCCGCCTCCGGGACGACAACGAGCCGCGCTCCCGGAATGCGCTCGACGAGGTCCCGAGAAAAGCGCGGCGGCAGTACGAGGTCGAGCTCGCCGACGGTCACGAGCGTGGGGGCCGAGATGGCGACGAGCCGGTCGGCAGTGTCGTGGCCGAGGAGCGCCTCGGCGGAGCGGCAGAACGCGTCGACCGATTGCGCGTAGGGGCTCGCCGCCGCGGCCTCGAGCCACTCGTCCATGATCCCTTCGTTCCAGACCCGAGGCGAAAAGCACCAGAGGTTCACGGCGACGAGGAAGTCCCGGATCGAGTCGGCCTTCTGCGCGGACCACATCCAGCTCCGGAAGATCTCGTGGAGAAAGCGATCGCCGCGGCACCAGGTCCCGTTGAGCACGAGGCTGCGGATCAGTTCCGGGCGCGAGAGGGCGAGCTCCTGCACGATCGCACCTCCCATAGAGGAGCCGACGATGTGCGCTCGCTCGAGCCCGAGCTCGTCCATGAGGGCGGCGGTGTCGGCGGCGAAGTCGGTGATCTTGAAAGGTCCGTCGGGCGTCGCCGAGCGGCCGACGCCACGGTTGTCAAAGACCGTGACCAGGTAGCGGTCGCGGAGGCCTGCCACCTGGTCGACCCAGCAGGCGCCTTCGTCGGCGAGGCCGGAGATGAAGAGGACGTCGTCTCCGTTTCCCTCTTGCTCGACCCAAAGGTCGACGCCATTTGCGCTCACGATCGGCAAGCTGCGGGCGAGTTTAGGCTTTCCCCGAGGTCAGGCGGGGACCGCCCTCGGCTTCGGAGACCGCGTCAGCCCCCCCAGCGCTGGATCGCAGAATGGCGAGAGGCTAACCTCGCTGACGCGAGCGAGAATCGACCCGGCATCGGGGGCGGAAGGGAGAGCGATGGACCCCAACGAGATGCTTCGCCTCTTCGAGGCTCACCGCGAAGCGGAAGCGGCGCGCGACATCGACGCCATTCTCGGGACCTTCGTAGCGGACTGTTTCCTCGAGACGATGCCGCTCGGGCTCCGAAGCGAGGGCAGGGACGCAGTCCGGTCAGCGTACGAGGCGCAGTTCTTCTCGGCATTCCCGGATCTGGCTCCCGAGGACGAGGGGATGGCCTTCGGCCAGGATGTCGTCGTCGTGTGGGGGACCTTGCGAGGCACGAGCCGCGGCGACTGGCTCGGGGTTCCTCCAGGCGGGGGCACATTCGCTGTTCCCTTTGCCAACGTGGTGCCGTTCCGCCAGGGGCTGATGGCCGGCGAGCAAATCTATTTCGATCTCGCCACGCTTTGCGAGCAGGCACGGGTCCCGCTTCACGAGATCCGGGCGGCTGCTGCCACCCTCGCGGGGACCCAACCGGGATAAGCGCTTAGAGAGGCGGGCGCCGATCGGCCCAGGGGCGGAGCCGCTCGAGCGCCGCGCCGATCCGGAGCGCCTGGTCGTCCCGGTAGCGGCGGGCGACGATCTGGAGGCCGATAGGCAACCCGTCCTCGCTCCAGCCGGCAGGGACGCTGAGCGCGGGGCACTGGCTCACGAAGTTGAACTGGCCGGTCATGTCGAGACCGTGGTAGAGGCCGTCGCCGCGGTCCTCATACCAGACGAAGTCGTCCTCGTCGACCGGGCGGGCGGTCTGGGACATCGTCGGGCAGAGCAGCGCGTCGAAGCGCTCGAGGATAGGTGCCAGACGCTTCCAGGCACGTGTGCGGACGAACTCGAGGCGCTTGAAGTCGACCGCTCCCATGGCGAAGCCGGCGTCCATGAGGGCGACGACGCGAGGATCCATCCGCTCGCGGAAACGCGGAAGCTGGTCGCCGAAGATCGCGGCGAGGTAGACGCCCCAGTGGGCGACCCAGGCGTCGGCGACATCGCGGCGCCAGCCGAGGTCGACCTCGTCGACGAGCGCACCGTCGTCGGCCAGCGCCTCCGCGGCCGCTCGAACCGCCGCCTCCACCTCGGGCGCGACCGCGTAGCAGCCGAGGTCGACGTCAAGGGCAAGCCGCATCCCTTCCGTCGACGAGTCGGCCGAGCCCGAGAGGTCGAGGGGAGCTGGGAGCGACATGATGTCCCGCTCGTCCGGGCCCTGCGCGACCGAGAGGAAGAGCCGGGCATCGTCCACGGTTCGCGCGAGGGGGCCGAAATGATGGATCGTGTCGAACTGGGTCGGCAGAAAGTCGAGCGGAATCCGGCCGAAGCTCGGCTTGAGGCCGACGAGACCGCACCAGGCGGCGGGGATGCGGACCGAGCCGCCCATGTCGGTGCCCTCCGCAAGCGGCACGCAGCCGGACGCGACCGCCGCCCCCGAGCCTCCAGAGGAGCCGCCCGGCGTTCTTTCCGGATCCCAGGGATTGCGGGTCACGCCCCAGAGCGGACTCTCGGTGAAGCTCGAGTAGGCGAATTCGGGCGTCGTCGTCTTGCCGACTATGATCGCCCCCGCCGCGAGGAGCCGCTCGACCAGCAGGGC
>DATNOU010000111.1:0-6421 GCA_035601195.1 Gaiellaceae bacterium
GTCGCGAGGCAGACGCCGGCGCGGCCGGTGAGGCGGCCATAGACGTCGGCCATGAACGCTGCAGCGCCTTCGTGTCGAGTCAGGACGAAGCGGACCGAACTGTCGCGGAGCGCATCCATCAGCTCGAGGTTCTCCTCCCCCGGGATCCCGAAGGCGAAGCGGACGCCTTCACTTTCCAAACAGGAGACGAGGAGTGCGGCGGCTTTCATGCGGACCGGATTGGCGGGGGACGATTTATGGCGTGCGGGGGACACATCGCGGTCCGGAACCTATTTCTCCCGGGCCCGATTCTTCGGAGTCACGGTGACGATAGGCGCCGGCTCGGTCGTGGACACGCTCCTCCGATCGAAGGAGCCCTCGATCCAGTGGAAAACGAGAGTCCATGTCCTGGAGGAGGATCGGGACACGAAACGGGTGCGGGCGCTCGAGGACGAGATCCGCCGCTCCCCTCGGGTCCGGGCGCTCCTGTCCCGACGCGATCGGCTCGGCCGGCCGGGTACCGCGCGGGCGGTCTACTACAAGTGGCAAGGGGTCCATTGGGTCCTCGCGAGCCTCGCCGACATCGGATATCCCGGAGGGGACGAGAGCCTCTATCCGATGCGGGACCGGATTTTGGAGTTCTGGCTGAAACCGAGCTACTTCCGAGAGTTCACCGCAGGGACCGAGGCCGAGGCGTACCGACACGAAGGCGTCCCCGTGATGGAAGGTCGGTACCGCCGCTGCGCGTCCCAGCAGGGGAATCCGCTCTACTTCCTCACGATCCTCGGAATCGCGGATGAGCGGGCCGACGCCCTCGTCGAGCGGCTGCTCCACTGGCAGTGGCCCGACGGAGGGTGGAACTGCGACCGGCACCCGACCGCCGACACCTCGTCGTTCATGGAGACGCGGCTGCCGATGCTCGGGCTGGCGGCGTACGCGCGGACTCACCAATCCGCCGCGTTGCGGGGGGCGGTGGAACGGGCCAGCGAGGTGTTCCTCCGAAGGAGGCTATTCAAGCGGGCCTCGGATGGACGCGTCATCCATCCGGATTTCACCGCCCTTCACTACCCGCTCTATTGGCGCTACGACTACCTCGGCGGGCTCAAGGCGATGGCCGGGATCGGACGAATCCGAGATCCGCGGTGCGCCGACGCGCTCGACCTCCTCGAAGAACGGCGGTTGCCCGATGGCGGTTGGCCCGCTGAGAAGCGGCACTACAAGGTCCGCCCTCGGACGATGGAGGCCAATGCCGACTACGTCGACTGGGGCGGGACCAGCCGGACGCGAATGAACGAGTGGGTCACCGTCGATGCGCTCGCCGTCTTGCGGTCCGCCGGGCGGCTCACGGTTTGAGCCGATACGTCCGGCTCTCCGGACGAACGGCACGGCCGATCCAGTAGGAGAGCAGAGGGAGGGACCACCAGAGGATTCGGGCTTGGATGCCGGCGACCGTCACCTCCCAGAACGCGGGTGCGATCGCGATCGTGTTCAGGGCGGCGAGGATCGCCAATCGGTTCCTCCCGTTGCGGAACAGTCTCACGATCTCCGGAGCGACGAGCCCTTTCTCCTCGATGCTGAGGACGTGAGCGAATGCGCCGAGGATTAACATGATGCCGGACAGGTTGAGAGTGAACAGGGTGGACGAGTAGTCGCTGACGCGGGCGGCCTCCTCCGGTGTGAGCGTCGGGTTGACGACCTCGACCGTGTTGAGCAGATAGGGGATGACCGCGACCAGCAGCAGAAGGACGACGTTGATGAGCGTCACCGATTTCGTTTCGATCGGGAGCACGGACATGTAGGTCGTGTAGATGAGCCAGGCCGTGATCAGGATGAGGAACGTGAAACCGAACGCGACGACGTGGCGGTTGATCTCGTCCTCGGACACCGGAGGGCTGACGAGAAGGGCGAGCGATCCGATCGAGAGCGAGAGTCCAAAGATGAGGTCGGCGAGGGTCTCGATCTGGGGACGCGGTCGGCGTGGCGCCGCTCCGACCGAGGCGCCGGCGGCCCTTTGTTCGTTCTCGATATCGGGAGCCAAGGTCTCCGGCAAGGAACGAACTCGACCTATGCTTATCGGTCGCCGCCATGCCAAGTAGAAGTTTTCCCGGTCTCACGGCGACCCCCTAGCGGCTTCAACCGACGCGGGACAGGACCGTGAGCGCCCGGAGCGTGATCATCTTGCTTGGTCGGCCGGGGGTCTCGAATGCGAGCGGGGTCGGACGTTTGTTCGGATGCTCCGCATACCAGCGGGCGCCCGCCGGGCTCGGGTCCGGCTGGACCGCGTCGAGGTTCCAACGCCCGTCGGGCCGTCGCTTCTTCCGCAGGAGTGCGAGCGCGAAGCCGAGCCTCGTGTCGTCCCCGTAGCCGAGGGCGGTCAGGACGTCGAGGCCGACCAGAAGGTCGTAGTAATAGTGCATCGGCCAATGGAAGCGGTACCACGGCTCGTAGCGCGCTCCCTGGCGATGGAGCTCATGGTCGAGATAGTACTCGGCCCCTCGCTCGACGCAGCCCTTCATGGAGGCGGTCCACTTCGAGCGGGGATAAGCGGCGAAGGCGCTCAGGCCTTCCCACGAGTCGAGGGTCCGTCCCGTCGCGGGAGCGTCCTTGTAATTCCAGCACGTCCAGCCTCCCTTGGGGTGCGCGGTCAGGACCAGCCAGTCGAGCGCCTTGCGGACCCGACGGTCGTCTCCGTACCCGAACCGAATCAGCGCCCGAGTCATGTTTCCCGTGTAGCAGTGGTGACCATGGCCTTTCGACATGCCGCCGACGCCACCGCCGTTCAGCGGGGACTTCTTCATCCAGAGCTCGCACGACGCGCGCACCTCGGGAATCTCACGGGTGGCTCCGAGGTCCGAGAGCGCGAGCAGGTTCCAATTCATCGCGGCGTACTTCGGCGACATGGGGTGCGCATCGCGGACCCACCAGCCGGCCGGGTCGCGGCGGGCGAGCATGTCCGCGGCCCACCCGGCCGACGGGATCCGGGCCTTCGCGTCCAGGACGTCGGAGTCGGTCTCGCTCTTCCCAAGGAGCTGGGTCAACGCGAGATACCGCACCGACGGCTGGTCCGGTTCGAGCAGCCAGTCGAGGACCTTATCGCGCGCCATTGCGGCTCGGAAGGTTCCTGCGACCTAAGCTCCTTCCGGTCTTCCGCTCCACACGACCGCGTCTACGTTTCGCGTCGCCCCGCGCGCGCCATCGGACCTGCATCCTGTCTACGGTCGGCGATTCTGAACCCCCGCAGCGTCTCCGCCGGATCGTCCCTGACTCGGGGCCTAAAGGGATTCTACCTGCAGAAGAACTGCATGAGGCTCATCAGCAGGTTCGCGTCCTTCAGTCGCGGTGCGTCCTACTCTCACCCAAACGTGCAAGCGACGGTGACCTTATCCATGACGCTCTTGAGGACAGCTAGCTCTCTTTGATTGAGTCGCGCGACAAAGAGATCGGAGACCCCGCGCAGGTGGACGGGCGCCGACACGGTCAGCCGGGCCATACCCGCATCGGTCAATACGACCACGACACCACGTCCGTCTGCATCGGTGTCGGCTCGACGAACGAGGCCTTCGTCGACCAGCCGCGCGACACGGCGAGTCATGCCCGACCGCGAGATGAGCGCCCGGGCCGCGAGGTCGGTCATGCGCAGTTCACCACCCGCGAGCGCCAGCTGAGCGAGCACGTCGAAATCGGCCAAGGCCAGGCCGGTCTTCTTTTCGAGATCCGTGTCGAGTTGGCGCATGAGCGTGGCGTGTGCTCGCAGCAGTGAGCGCCACGCCTCCAATCCACGCCGGCCCGGCAGCTCGTTCGCTGTGAGCCGGTCGAAGAGCGCAGCGACGTCCGGCTTCGGTTTTACTTGCATCCGCAACCTTATACACCACTCCCGGTATAAGGTACTTGCACTTGCAATTATTGCCACCAGAACAACGCGGGAAGGGAGCGTCAATGACCACCGAGCTCTACACCGACCTGGATCGGTCCATCAGACGTCGGTTCGGGACTCTAGGGGACGACGCCCGCGTGAGGCGCACCGCGGCCGCCCTCGAAGCAAACGGAATTAGCGTTCTTCGGGCGGCGGACGCTGCAGAAGCCAAACGGATCGTGCTGGGTCTCATCCCCGACGGATCCCAGGTGCATCACGGCGGCTCGCAATCGCTCGAGACGTCGGGCATCGCCGAGGAGATCGAGAAATCCGGTCGCTACGAGCCGCTCCGGCCGAGAATCTGGAGCATGGATCGCAAGACGCAGGCCGACGAGATCCGCCGCCTCACCTCAGCGCCCGACGTCATGCTCGGCAGCGTGCATGCGGTCACCGAGAGTGGATCGCTGCTGGCGGCCTCGTTCAGTGGCAGCCAGCTCGGCCCCTACGTCACCGGTGCTGGACGAGTGATCCTCGTCGTGGGCACGCAGAAGATCGTGTCCGACCTCGAGGAAGGTCTCCGCCGCATCAACGAGTACGTCTTCCCGCTCGAGGATGCCCGCGCCCAGGCGGCGTATGGCGTGCACAGCGGCGTCAACAAGGTCCTCATCATCCACCGCGAGATCGTGCCCGGCCGCATCACCGTCGTCTTCGTTGACGAGGTCCTCGGCTTCTAGCGCAAGCCGACGGAGGAATCAACCATGGCCACCCAAATCGAATCGACGTTGGGGGTCGGCATCATCGGGGTCAGCCCCGTCCGGGGCTGGGCCGCCACCGCCCACATCCCGGCCCTGCGCGCACTGCCAACCTACGAGATCCGGGCACTCAGCGGGCACAGCGCGGGATCCGCGCGCGCGGCGGGCGAAGTGTTCGGGGTGAGCGCGGTGTTCTCAGACCCCAAGCAGCTGGTGAGCGAACCCGACATCGATATGGTCGCTGTCACGGTCAAGGTCCCGCACCATCGAGAGATCGTCTCCGCCGCGCTTGCCGCCGGCAAGGCCGTCTACTGCGAGTGGCCACTTGGCCGCGACCTCCACGACGCGCAAGCGATGGCCAAGCTTGCCGCCGAGCAGGGGGTGCCCACGGTCGTCGGATTGCAGGCCCGCCAGGCCCCGGCCATCGAGCTGGTCCAGGAGCTGCTGCGCGACGGATACGTCGGCGAGGTGCTGTCGACGACCATGGTCGGGCTGTCGGTCCCCGGCGACGTCGTGGTCCAGCCCAACGCCTACATGCTCGACAAGGCAAACGGAGCCAACCTGCTCACGATCGCCGTCGGCCACAGCCTGGACCTCCTCAACCACGTACTGGGCGAGTTCGCCGACCTGTCGGCGGTGTCGGAGCTTCGCCGGCCGCTCATCACCATCGAAGAGACCGGCGAGCAGATCGTCAAAACGGCGGCCGACCAAATCGCGGTGATCGGCACCCTCACGTCCGGAGCGACCGCCAGCCTCCACCTCCGTGAGGCAGTGGCCGGCGGTACCGGGTTCCTGTGGGAGATCAACGGAACCGACGGAACGCTCCGGATCACCGCCGACGCCGCCCAGCCCCAAATCTATCCGTTGACCGTCGCCGGAGCACACGGGCGCAACCAGCCCGCCGAGCTTGCCGCCCCGGCGGCATTGACACAGAAGTGGCCCGCGCTCACCAGCCTGGAAGGAGCGCCCGCCTACAACGTCGGACGGGTCTACGCCGCGTTGGCGGCAGACATCGACAACGGGACCCGCACCGTGCCGGACTTCGCCGACGCCGTCGGGCGCCACCAGCTCATCGCCGCCATCGAGCGGTCCGCGGCCTCAGGGGAACGCGTGAAGGCATAGCCCACTGGGAACGGACATGACCGCGACCATGCGTGCCGTCGTGCTGGAGGCCCCGGGCCCACCCGAGGCACTTCGGATCCGCGAGGTGCCGGTCCCGGAGCCGCGCCCAGGCTGGGTGCTCATCCGGGTCAAGGCCTTTGGGATCAACCGCTCCGAGCTGCACACGCGGCTGGGCCTGGCGCAGGGCGTCACCTTCCCGCGCGTGCTCGGCATCGAGGCGACCGGCGTTGTCGCCGCTGCACCCGGACGCGAGTTCGAGGAAGGCCAGCAGGTCGCCGCGATGATGGGTGGCATGGGCCGGACCGTTGACGGCGGCTATGCCGAGTTCACCAGTGTGCCCGCCTCCCAGGTGATCCCGTTTCGCTCCGAGCTGGACTGGGCGACGCTGGGCGCGATTCCCGAGATGGTCCAGACCGGCCACGGCTCGCTGACCGTCGGCCTCGACGCGCAGCCCGGGCAGACGCTGCTGATCCGCGGCGGCACCTCCTCGGTCGGGATGGCCACCGCGATCCTGGCCAAGGACCGCGGCCTCACCGTCCTTTCCACCACGCGCCAACCCGACCGCGTGGCGGCGCTGAAGGCGATCGGCGTCGACCACGTCCTCCTCGACGACGGCGACGTCGCAGCCCGAGCGCGAGCGATCGTCCCCGACGGCGTCCAGGCCGCGATCGAGCTCGTCGGCACCAACACGCTCCCCGACACCCTTCGCGCCACC
>DATNOU010000112.1:0-9118 GCA_035601195.1 Gaiellaceae bacterium
TGTTCGCGTGCGGCAGCAATTCGTCGCCTGCGACCTCCCCGGTCGCCTCCACCTCGCTCGCGCCCCAGTTCATGTGCCTGCCGCGCAGAAACCGGAAGTACACCGCAGCCGTGCCGCCGAGCACCACAAGACCACCGCCAATGCGCTTCGCGACTGTCATCACCTCCCTGCCTATTGAAGCCGCTCAGGGCCGGGCGCCGGGCGGATGGACGCGGGCCTGACCCAAGCGCTTCGGCAGGAAGCGCCGCGGGGTGCTCCAGGCGGGCCGCGCTCCCGCGGTGTCGTACGGGCGCCCGCGCAGGTCGAGAGACATACGCAACCCAAGGAAACGCTCCGGCTCGAGCGCCGCCACCTCCCACCACTCGCTCCCGTCCGGCTTCGCCGCCAAGTGCTCGCCGACGGCGATCTCCTGCCACTCGGGATGGACGCGCTCGGCGCTGGGGAGGCCCCAGTTGTCGAGGCGGTCCCAGCTGTACCAGCCGGCGCGATCGGCGCCAATCTGCACGAGCCACGGCCACGCGCTCGCAGGCGGGGCTTCGATCGTGACCGCCATCGTCGCGCTGTGCTCGCCGCCCGGAATGAGATCGGCGCCCGGGTACGGCCGCCCCACCTCCTCGGCCGTCGCCCAGCCAGCCGGGGTCGCACGAAGAGCGCGGGCGCCCAGCGAGAGGGACACGAACGTGGCGAGCCTGCGGGCGGTCACCATCAAGCGCGGCCTAGATTAGTGTCCGCAGTCAGCGGGTCGCAGAGGAGTCGGGAAGCGACCTCACTCCGCCGCCGATCGCCCGGCGTGGCAGCGCCCTCACTGAGGACGCAGCCGGCAACGAGGAAACGGAGAGCCATGAACACGGGAAATGGACTGCACGTTGTCGTCGGCACCGGGCCGCTCGGGCTCGCTGTCGTGCGGCGGCTCGTCCGAAGCGGGGAGCGCGTCCGCGCCGTCAACCGAAGCGGACAGGCCGAGCTTCCGGAGCGCGTCGAGCTGGTCTCGGCCGACGCCTCCGACGGAGCGAGCCTGGTGCGGGCGCTCGCGGGGGCGACCGTCCTCTACCACTGCGCGAGCACGCTCTATCACACGTGGCCGAAGACGCTGCCGCCGATCATGGCCGCGGTGATCGAGGCCGCCGCCGCGGCGGGCGCGCGGATCGTCTACGGCGACAACCTCTACGCCTACGGCCCGGTCGCGGGCCGCTCACCGAAGGCCTGCCCTACCGGCCGCGGGGAGCGAACGGGCGCACGCGCGCGGAGCTCGCAAGGACGCTCATGGAGGCGCACGGGAACGGTCTCGTCCGGGCGACGATCGGGCGCTCGTCGGACTTCTTCGGGCCGCACGTCCTCGTCTCGCAGGCCGGCGAGCGCCTCTTCGGCGCGGCGCTCGCGGGAAAGCCGGCCTCCGTGCTGGGCAACCCGGACGCGCCCCACACGTACACGTTCATCGACGACTTCGCCTCCGCGCTCGCGACGCTCGCCGCGCGCGACGAGGCCCTGCGCGAGGTCTGGCACGTTCCCAGCGCGCAGATCCTGTCGACGCGCGAGTTCCTGCAGCTCGTCTTCGCCGAGCTCGGGCGCGAGCCGCGCCTCCGGATCATGCCGCGGGCGCTCCTCGCCCTGCTCGCGACCGTGAACCCCACGCTTCGCGCCGTTCGGGAGGTCGCCTACCAGCTCGAGCAGCCGTTCGTGCTCGACCACTCGAAGTTCGCGCGCGCTTTCGGCGCCCACCCGACCGCGCACGCCGAAGCGATCCGCGCCACGGTCGGCTGGTACCGAACCCGAAGCGAGCCCGGGAACCCTGGCGAAGACCTGGCAACGCCTGGGTCCAGCCCGCCACCCTGAGGGCGACCGCGGCCTGCCCCCTCCGAAGTCGCCGCTGTCGCTGGTTCATCCGTTGAATCGGACGTAGCCCGCAGCTGCGGCAGCGAGGCCGGGCCGGGGAGAACCGGCGGAGACGAGCGCGATCGATGAATATGAAAGGGTTCGCGCGAAGCTCGAAGGAGGTCGCGATATGTCCGCCGTTTCCACTCATCCCGTTCGCGTCGAGGGACGACTTGATCCCCAGCTCAGCCGCTGGCTCTGGCTGGTCAAGTGGCTGCTCGCGATCCCGCACTTCATCGTGCTCTTCTTCCTCTTTATTGCCTTCGTCCTGCTGACGATCGTCGCCTTCTTCGCGATCCTCTTCACCGGGCGCTACCCGCGCTCCATCTTCGACTTCAACCTCGGTGTCTTGCGCTGGGGGTGGCGCGTCGCCTTCTACTCCTACGGCGCCCTCGGCACCGACCGCTATCCGCCCTTCACGCTCGCGCCTGTGCCCGACTACCCGGCGAGCGTCGAAGTGCCCTACCCGGAGCAGCTGTCACGGGGGCTCGTGCTCGTGAAGTGGTGGCTGCTCGCGATCCCGCACTACCTCGTCCTCGGTGTCCTCCTCGGCGGGGGCGGGTACGCGGGGAAACGCGGCTGGGACGGCGGCGGGGATGAATGGCGGTACGGCGGCAGCCCCGGCCTGATCATGCTGCTCGTCCTCTTCGCAGCGATCGCGCTCCTCTTCACGACGCGCTACCCGCGGGGGATCTTCGGCTTCGTGATGGGACTGGACCGGTGGGTGCTCCGCGTCGTCGGCTATGCCGCCCTGATGACGGACGTCTATCCGCCCTTCCGGCTCGACCAGGGAGGGGAGGAGCCTGGCGTTTCCGCGCCCGAGGGCGCGCCCGCGGGCGACGCGGCGTAGCGCCCTGCCGCCGTTCGCCGTCCGCTCGTCGGCTCTGCAGCGTCAGGTTCCGTGGGGCCTTCGCGTTTGGGACCTGGCGTTTCGCGCGGAGTCTGGAACTTCGAGTTCCTGGGCGAAGAGGGGTGGAGATGCCCACGAGCCGGCGCTCGAGCTCGACTCGGACCAGAGATTCGCCGAGCCGGTGGCGCTTTCGTCCACCCAGCCCGGTGACCGTCCGCTTCCGCGTAGAGCCCTCAGGCTGGGCCTCGACCTAGTCGCGCTCCGTGCTCGGCGCACTCGGGAACCTAAGCGATCGAGTTGCGAAGGTCAAATGGCCTCTTCTGCCTTCGCTGGACTGGCGGCCAAGACCCGGCTCCCGGTCGAGTCGCCGGCGGGTACGTACTTCGGGGCAGGCGGATCCGTGCCGTCTCTGATGTCGCGGCTCTCTCTCTCGTCGGACCATTGAGCTGCCGCGCGCACACCGGCTGGGCGCGGCCGTGTGAACCGAGCAGGAAGGAGGTTTCGATGCCAACGATGAAGCACGCCGCATCCGAGTTCCTGGCCAACAGGCGAGTGGCCGTGACCGGCGTTTCCAGAGAGCCGAAGGGCCACGGGAGCAACGTCGTCTACAAGCGCCTGCGCGAGCGCGGCTACGAGGTCTTCGCGGTCAACCCGAACGCGGACGAGGCCGAAGGCGACCGCTGCTACCACGACCTGCGCTCGATCCCTGGCGGTGTCGAGGCGGTCGTGATCGGAACGAGGCCCGAGCTCGCCGAGGAGACGATGCGCGAGTGCGCCGAGCTCGGGATCAAGCACGTGTGGATGCACCGCGGGCCCGGCACCGGCAGCGTCTCCGCGGCGGCGGCCGACTACGGCCGGCAGCGCGGCATCGCAGTGATCGACGGCGGCTGCCCGTGCATGTTCGACCCCACCGCCGACCTCGGGCACAAGGCGATGCGCGTCGTCTTCACCCTGACGGGCAACGTGCCGAGGCAGGTCTGACTGGAGGAGTGAACGAAGCGATGACGCGTCCAGGTGCCGTGCGGCGATGGATGTACCGACGCGGCCGCCCAAATCGTGTGGCGGCGCTGCTCAACCGCGTGGACGCGCTCCTCGGGTCGTCCGGGTTGGGGCCGAACCGCCTGGTCGCTCTCGAGGTGCCCGGCCGTCGCAGCGGCCGTTTGATTTCGTGCCCGGTGGTGGTGGCCGACTACCAGGGCGAGCGCTATCTCGTCCCGATGCTCGGGCAGGACGCGAACTGGGTCCGTAACGTCCGGGCGGCCGGGGGACGGGTGGTGCTGCGGCATGGTCGCAGCGAGGCCGTGCGCCTCGAGGAAGTTGATCCGCACTCGCGCGCCCCGATCCTGCGGCGTTACCTGGAGGTCGCCCCGGGGGCGCGTGCTCACATCCCGGTGGATCGGCACGCTCCGCTGCTGGGGTTCGAGCGGATCGCTGCGCGATACCCCGTGTTCCGCGTCCGCGCCGATTCAGTCCAGCGCCGGCACAGTGACTGAGCGAGTTGGATGAGCCGGTGCGTGAGGTGGAGGCTGGTCTGAGCCGCGGCAGATTTCTGCGCCGGGCTGGGCTGGGTATCGGCACGCTCGCCGTCGCGGGTGCCGGCGCGCTTGGCTACCGGGCCTACGACCAGGGCGTGCTCGAGGTGGGAGAGGGCCCGGCCTACGAGCCCTGGTCGAACTGGCAGGACGGTGAGGGGCTCCTGGCCTTGGTGGGCGCCGCGACCCTCGCCCCGAGCCCTCACAACGCGCAGGCCTGGCTCTTCGCCGTCGGCCGGAACCAGATCGACCTCTACGCCGACCGCGCCCGCACCACAGGCGCCATCGACCCGTTTAGGCGCGAGATGTACGTGGGCTTGGGCGCGGCGCTCGAGAACCTCGTGCTCGCAGCACAGGCGGAGGGGTTCGCGCCGAGCGTGACGCCGATGCCGGCGGGGCCCGAGTCGACACACGCCGCCAGAGTCATCCTCTCCCGCTCGGCGCCCCGGCGCTCGCAGCTCTACGCGCAGATCCCGCGGCGCCATACGAACCGCTATGCCTTCGTCGAGGGCAAAGCGGTGCCGCGGGAGGGACTCGCCGCGATGGTCGCCCTCGCGGGCTCGGAGGTGCGGGACGCTCGCCTCTTCTGGTTCACGGGCGCAGGCGAGCGGGGCCAGATCGGCGAGCTCTTCGTCGCTGCGACCGAGGCGATCGTCGCCGACGCCGACCAGAGCGCGAGCGACTACGAGTGGTTCCGGCAGGACTGGGACGAGCTCCGGCGCCAGCGCGACGGAATCACCGTCGACGCCGCCGGCCTCTCCGACCTGACGGCCTCCCTGGCCAAGCTCTTGCCGCCCCAGTCGCAGCAAGCGACGGGCGAGGCGTGGCTGGAGGCGACGCGCGAGCGGCACACGAAGACCGCCGCCGGCTACGGGATCGTCGCCGTTCGCGACGCGGCCGACAACCGCCAGCGGCTCGAGGGCGGGCGTCTGCTCGAGCGCATCCACCTGTGGACGGTCGGCCACGATCTCGCTCTCCATCACATGAACCAGCTGACCGAGCGGGCAGACCGTGAGGCGCAGCGGGGACTCGAGCCGCGCTTCGGTGACGCGCTCCGCGAGCTTCTGCCCTCCGACTGGCAGGCGCTCGCGACGTTCCGGATCGGCTACCCCACGCATACGCCAAAGAAGAGCCCGCGCCGGCCGGTCGAGGCGGTGATCGTCTCGTGAGCGCGATCGCCCGCGACCACGGACAGGCACACCGGTCGACGACGGAGCGAATTGCGGCCATCCTCGGGATCGTCGGCGCAACGCTCGGCCTCGTCGCCGGGCTCGTCGAGCTCACCGCCGGACCCTCGATCCGCTCCTGGGTTGGGAACAAGGAGGACACGACGCGGCTCGGGCTCGCGACGCTCGTGCTCGCCGCGATCGCGCTCGCCGCGGCGCTCGCGCTCGTGCGCAGACCAGAAGCATCGGCGCCGAGGCGCCTCGTGCTCGCCGCAGCTCTCCTCCTGCCCGGCCTCATCTGCTTCACGACCGTCGGCCGGCTCTGGTACCTGCCCGGCGCGCTGCTCGTCGCGGCTGGACTCCTGGTCGCCACAAACGTGCGGGACGAGGTCAGGGAGGTGGCGGCTGCAGCCGAGCGCAACTGGACGGCGATCCTCACGGTCGTGCTCGCCTGTTTCTACGTCTTCCTCGGCGCCACCGCGCTCGGCCTCGCCGGTCTGCTTGGGATCGCGGGCGGGCTGCTCGTCCTCGGACTCGTCGCGACGCGGCGCAAGCTTCCGTCGCCGGTCGCGGTCGTGCTCCTTCTTTTGGCAGCGCTGCCGTTCGCGGTGCTCACCTGGTGGAGCGTGGCGACGCCGCTGATCGGGATTCTGCTGTTGGCGCTCGGCGTGCCTGCCCTCGCCCGGCGCGCGCACGAACCGCGCGGGCAGATAGCGGACACGGACTCGAGTAGGAAGGCGGCTGCCCCTGGCGATGGGCGACGATGACGCCCGCGTCCAACGAGCCGCCCGAGGCGGAAGCCCACCGTCTGAAGGCGGCCAAGGCGCGCCGCCGCTACCTGGAGGAAGAATGCGAGTGCTTACAACCAGCTACACGCTGAGCGCCGCAGCCGGTAGCAACGGTTTAGCGCACGGTCAAGCCATTTTCCGGTGTTCGGCGATCCGAACCTTTGCCACCGGTTGCGCCCCGTCTGTTCCATACCTGCTCCATCCCATGGGCCCAAAAACGCGCGCTTTGGCTCGGGCAACGACCGCAGGTGGAGGTCGACCCCTTCTGTATAGAGAGGGGTCAACCGACAACGACATCACCTGTTGGCGCGCACGGAAGCCGGTGGCGTCGGCTGATCACCGCGATGAATCCCTGGGAGTGCAGCCTTCGGGCGGTCTTACGGTTGCCCGCGGCGTCGATCCATGCGGCGGCGTGGTTGAGCGCTCGCTTTCAGTGGTGCCCGAGTATGGGATGCGGCCGGTAGGGCTCTTCGAGACGTGCGATCTCTCCAGGTGACAGCGTGAGTTCGGTTGCCGCGAGCGCGTCCTCGAGGTAATCGAGCTTCGTCGCGCCGACGATCGGTGCGGTAACGCCCGGCTTGTGGAGAAGCCAGGCGAGCGCGACCTGCGCAGGGCTCACGCGTCGCTCGGCGGCGACCTCGGCGACGCGCTCAATCACGTCGAAGTCTTCCGGCCGCCCGTAGAGCTGGTCGGCGTAGCTGTCTGTTTCGGCGCGCGTTGTGCGGCGCTCGCCCGCGCGCGTGTGCGTGCCGGCGAGCCAGCCGCGGGCCAGCGGGCTCCAGGGAAGAACGCCGATCCCCTGGTCGCTGCACTGCGGGATCATCTCGCGCTCCTCCTCGCGGTAGAGCAGGTTGTAGTGGTTCTGCATCGAGACGAACTCGGTCCACCCGTTCCGCTCGGCGACGCGCTGGGCCATCGCGAACTGCCAGGCGTACATGCTGCTTGCGCCGATGTAGCGCGCCTTGCCCCCGCGCACGACATCGTGGAGGGCGCTCATCGTCTCCTCGATCGGCGTCAGCGGGTCCCAGCGGTGGATCTGGTAGAGGTCGAGGTAGTCCATGCCGAGCCGCGTCAGCGAGGCGTCGATGGCGGAGAGGATGTGCTTGCGGTTGAGGCCGCCGCCGTTCGGCCCGGCCGTCATGGGGTAGTAGACCTTCGTCGCGACGACCACCTCCTCGCGGGCGAAGAGCATCCCGAGCAGCCGCCCGGTCGCAAGCTCGCTGCCGCCGTCCGAGTACATGTCGGCGGTGTCGAAGAAGGTGATCCCGCCCTCGACCGCGCGTCGGAGGATCGGCTCGGCCGCTTTCTCGTCGAGCATCCACGGCCGGCTGGGAGTGCCGCTGTAGTAGCTCATCATCCCGAGGCACAGGCGGGAGACGTGCAGACCGCTGTTGCCGAGACGCACCTGATCCATTGATGGCACCCCCTAGGTTGTTGTTTCGGCGTCGCGGTGCAGCGCAACGGCGGCGACGATTAGTCCGACGCCGAGCAGCTCGGTGAGAGAAGGAATCTGGGCGAGCACAAGAATGCCGATCACCGTCGCGGTGGCGGGCAGCAGCGAGACCATCAGCGAGTAGGTGGCGCGCTTGAGCCGGGCCATCGCGAGCTGGTCGCAGACATAGGGGATGACCGAGGAGGCGACGCCGACGCCGATGCCGGCGCCGAGCGCGACCGGATCGAGCAACGCCTTTGCGGCGCCAAAGCCTCCGATCGGGGTGATCGCGACGGCGGCGATCAGCATTGCGGCGGCGAGCCCGTCGATCCGGTCGAGGGCGGCGCTGCGTGAGACACGGTGCGCGAGCACGATGTAGATCGCGAACAAGGCGGCGTTGGCGAACGCGAAGGCGATGCCGAGCGGCGCGGTCGCGAGCCGGACGTCGGTCAGGACGTAGACACCGGGAACCGCCAGTGCGAGCGCGATGCCATTGCGGACCTTACGGACGCCCAGGGCGGCGAGCAGGATCACCGGCAGGAACTCGATCGCGGCGACGGTGCCCAGCGGCAGTCTGTCGATCGCGAGGTAGAAGACGCTGTTCATCACCGCGAAGACGGCGCCGAGTGCGAGCAACAGCCGCCGCGTCTCCCGGTCTATCCCGGCGATCCGCCGCCAAGGCTTGCGCCAGACGGCGAACACGATCGCGGCGCTGACGATCCGAAGCCAGGCGACCCCGAGCGGGTCGACGCGGGCGAACAGCAGCACCGCGAACGCCGGGCCGAGATAGTGGAAGACCGCGCTGCCGACGAAGTAGACGTGCGGCGGCAGCGAGCCGGCGCGGCTTGCAAGTGGCGCGCGGGTCCCCCGGAGGGTGATCTCGGCCTGACTGGCGATCGGAACATTGTTCCCGCTGAACGTCGCGATGGACAGAGCGAATCGAAGCTGTTACGCTCGTAAATCGCCGTGAAGAAAGGAATTTCGAGCACAAAAGACAGTGATCTTCCGCGGATCGACGCGACCGACCGTAAGATCATCGCCGAGTTGGTCTCGGACGGGCGCGTCTCGCTCGCGGAGCTCGGCCGGCGGGTGAGCTTGTCCTCGCCGGCGGTCGCCGAGCGTGTCCAGCGCCTAGAGCGGGCGGGCATCATCACCGGCTACCGCGCCGAGCTCGATCTGCGTCGGCTCGGCTACCAGCTGACCGCGATCGTCCGGATCAAGCCCGCCCCCGGCCAGCTGCCGCGGATCCCCGAGCTTGCCGCCGAGATCCCCGAGATCAGCGAGTGTCATCGCATCACCGGGGAGGACTGCTTCTTCCTCAAGGTCCATCTGCGCTCGATCGACGAGCTCGGCGGCCTGCTCGACCGCTTCCTCGCCCACGGCGAGACGACCACATCGCTGATCAACGCCACGCCAATCGCCAGGCGCGACCCACCGCTCGACGACGACTGAGCGACGCGGGCGCGAACGCGCGCTCA
>DATNOU010000113.1:0-11812 GCA_035601195.1 Gaiellaceae bacterium
CGATGTCGATGATGCGAAAGGCCGTCACAGCAAGCGGCGCCCGCGCCTAAGCGCGCGTCGCGCACGGCAGAGAGAACTACGAGGAAAGGCGACCATCGTTTCTAGCTTAGATCGTTGGCGAACTGGTTTCGGAAGCCAGCGGAAACAGGTACCTGAGCGGTCGAACGCGTCAGCGTGCGAGGAGTGTCGCGATAGGGTGGCCTGCCGGTCGATGTTCAGTCGTCGAAAGCACTCCGTTGGCGGCGGTGGTCAGCGTCCCCTGCGCGTCCTGCACGTCGTCGAAAACACGCCGTTTCCGACGGACATTCGTGTGCGGTCGGAGTGCGAAACGCTTGCGCGCGAGGGGTGGGACGTGACGGTGATCTCGCCGAAGGGGAAGCACGGCGACAAGAGCGCGTTCGAGGACGTGAACGGGATCAAGGTCTTTCGTTATGAACCGCGGCCAGCGTCCGGCGGAGTGGCCAGCTACCTGGTGGAGTACGGCTGGGCTTACTCGCATATCGCGTGGATTGGCGCGCGACTCGCGAGGGACCAACCGTTTGACGTCGTCCACGCGGCAAATCCGCCGGACGGCCTCTTCGTCCCGCTCTTGTGGCTACACGTACGCGGTACGCGCTTCATCTTCGACCAACACGACCTCGTACCGGAGATGTCGATGTCGCGGTTCGGCACCGGAACCACCTCGACCTACCGGGTCGCGTGTGCGACCGAGAGACTCGCCTATCGGCTCGCAGACGTCGTGCTCGTCCCTAACCGCTCTTACGAAGCGGTAGCTCTGTCGCGAGGACGGAAGCGGCCGGAGGACATCTTCGTCGTAAGGAACGGCCCGATGAAAGGCTTTCGCAAGTCGGCACCGGACGCGACACTTCGCCGGCACAAACCGCACCTCATTGTGTACGTGGGAGCCATGGGAACGCAGGACGGGGTCGATCACGCCGTCCGCGCCCTGAGTCTCCTCCACAAGCGCCGATCCGACTGGCACGCGATCTTTGCCGGGGACGGCGAAGCCCGCAGGTCGGTGGAGGAGCTCGCCCACTCCGAGGGAATCGCCTCTTGCGTGGAGTTCGCAGGTTTCATCCGCGACTTCGACGCGGTGCGGAGCCTAATCTCGAGTGCGGACGTCTGCCTGGCGCCAGAACCACTGACTCCATACAACGACAAGTCGACGATGATCAAGATCCTCGAATACATGGCGCTCGAACGTCCGACTGTGGCCTATGACCTGACCGAATCTCGGTATTCGGCCGGGCCATCGGCACTGTACGCGCGGCCGAATGATCCATCCGCGTTTGCGAATTACATTCACGAGCTTCTCGATGACCCACCGAGGCGAGCCGAGATGGGGGCCCTCGGCCGTGCTCGCATCGAGAACGAATTCGGCTGGCATCACTCGGAAAGGAATCTGCTGGCTGCGTATGAGCGGGCGCTCGAGCACGCGTCCGCCACTCGAGGGACATAGCCGCTGCTGAACGTCAGCCACGGCCAACTCGACAGTGCATACGAGACGGCCAGGTCCATTGTCGTCTCCTGCATGCTCTCGACTTCGGCCAGGAGGTAGCTAACCACTTTCTCGACGCCATTCTCGAGACTTGAGCTCTCTATCACCGGTACCCCTGCCTCCTCAGCGCGCGCGACCAGGTAGTCCTGGATTCTTCGAATATCAGGAAGTGCCCGCAGGTACTTCGGCATCGGGCGTAGGCCGTCGGAGGCGGCGTCGCGAAGGCGGAAGTTCGCCGCATGTCCCTCGGGATCCTCGATCATGAGGACGCACTGAAAGACGACTGCCCCGTCCAGCCGAGACGGGACCAGCCCTGGGCCGAGATGGACTCCCTCGAGCGCGAGCGAATGACGTTCTGTCAGCGCCCGTTCGAGGACAGCGCGCACTCCAACCAGGACGTTTCACGTCTGCTCGGCGCACCCGCGAAGATTTCGATACGCGCGCTCACCCTCGTGGTCGGCCAATACGCCCGCGACGACGTCGAGCACCGCGCTGCTCCGGATTTTGAGGCCTCCCGCCACCTCGCGTTCGACGAGCCGGGCTAGCTCGAACGCACGCTCGGGCGAGAGCCGATGCCCATCAGCATCTGAGCCATGAGCCCCTTCGAGAAGGGCAGCCGGCCCTCAAGCAAAGCGTTAACTCGGCGGCGATCGTTCACAAACTCGTCTGACTCCGCCGACGTCGCCCCGCCCTCCACGCGAACCAGAAAACGTTGGTAAGGGGCGGAAGAGTCGGGGTCACCGGCAGCAAGCTCGCCGCTAGTGACAGGAGCCCGAGCCAGAGTCGGTGAACGTACCGCCGGCCTCGGGCGTGAACGCCCAGTCGTATCCGGTCGGGTGCAACGTGAAATTGAGCACGCCGAACGTCGTGTTGTTCCGCGCCTGGCTGTTCGGCGCGATCGTCGAGAACGCGTGAAGGGCTGCGCCGCCGGTTCCGACTACGAACTCTCGTATCCCGTTCGCGGTATCGAGGGCCCCGCTCGGAGTCTGTGGCGCGAAACGCTCGTACACATGGGCGTGGCCATTCAGGATCACGTCGGCGCCCGCGTCGTAGAGGTCCTGCCACAGCGCTTGTGACGCACTGGTGGCGGCGATCGTCGAGGAGAAGAGCGGGTGGTGCCAATACGCGAGCGTACAGTCGGCGGGGTGTGCAGCGAGGTCGGCCTGCAGCCACTGTTCCTGCGTCGAACCCGCGGCACACGCGATCGTCGCACAGGCGCTGTTCGTGTTCAGCGCGACGATGTGCCAAGAGCCGATGTTGAACGAGTAGTAGCCCTTACTCGGGTCACCGGCCGTTGCGCCGAAGTAGTTGAAGTAGGGAGTGGCCTGCTCTGTCGTGTCGCAATCGTCCGCGCCCGTCGCCGGCCCGAGAAGAGCTCGACAGCGGTTGGCTTCGTTGAGGGACGCCGCGTCTTCCACGGCGGAATCTGGCGCGGGGACGTGACCGTCTTCGTCGCTACCGTCGTCGTGGGCGTAGCTATGGGGTCGGCGATCGCCTTGGCGATGCACTAGCCCACGCGGGTCAGTGGAGGTGCCTGTCCGCCCGCCCTGTGAGCCGGGCGAGTGTTCAACGTGAGCTTGCCCTCTTTATCCTCGCGTCACGACGATTGCGGACGGGAGCGCCAGCGCCGCCGCGTAGCCGTGCTCGGCACCTTCAACGCCGATCACGGACGCGATCCGCTCGATGAGCTCGGGGGCCGGCGCCAGTTCCTCCGGGCTCTTCGCCGTGCGAGCGACGTCCCGTACGCGGGCCGGCTCCGCGCCGGTGAGCCGCGCCACGACTGTCGGGTTGGCGCCGAGCCCGATCACGTCGCCCGGCGGCAGAGGCCCGTGGTACTCGGGGACGGAGAGGTACTCGTCCATGACGCGCCCCCGCTCGAGGAGCGCGAACCGGACGACCGCGCCTTCCTCCACGCCGATGTGGAGAACGACGGCGCCCATACGGTCGGAGAGCTCGCGGGCGAGCCGGCGAAGCATCTCCGGTTCGCGGTCGCACAGCTCGTCATAGACCGCGATCCAGCCGTTTCGCGGAGGCGCGACGACGCTCCCCCGCGAGCCTCCGGGCAACCGTGGGACGAATTGCCGCACACCGCGGATGACGGCCTCCATATCGTCGGTCTGGACGTGCACCGAGCCGAAGGAAGGCTCCTGCGCGCCGGCGAGCAGCCGCTCGATCAGGTCCAGCGGCGCGCGGAGGACGCGCGTCTCCTCGCTGAAGCCTGCGCGAATCCACGCGTCTCCGGCGTCATGGGAGGTCTCGACCACGACGTGGTCGGCGCCGCTCTCGCGGGCCTCCTCGAGAAGCTTCCGCAGCGAATCCTCGGTTGGTACCGCATCGACACGCATCAGCCCAGAACCCTAAGTCCGGTCAGGAGGTAGTGCGCAGCAAGATTCCGGTGCCCAGGGAAGCGGTTGCCGGCGGCGCGCGTGTCCTCCTCGCCGTAGAAATGAAGGACGGCCTTGCGGAGCCCGAGGTCGCCCGCCGGCCAGGCGTCGGGGCGCGCGAGGTGGCGGGCGAGGAACCAGTCGGCGGTCCATTCGCCGATCCCGGGAACCGCGACGAGCCGGGCTTTCACCTCGTCGTCGGGGAGGGCCGCGAGCCCGTCGAGATCGAGGTCGGAGCGCGCCAGTCCGACCACGTATTCGGCCTTGCGGCGCGAGAATCCGAGCGGCAAGAGCTCGTCCGGCTCTGCGGCCGCCATCCGCTCGCGGGTCGGGAACGAATACGCGTGCTCGAAGAGTTCCCCGAATGCCTGGACGAGCCGGTTGCGCACCGCGAAGGCGGCGTGGAGGGAGATCTGTTGCGCCGTAATCGAAGTGACGAGAGTCTCATAGGGGTCAGGCGCGAGCGGGGGGCGAAATCCACGCAGGCCCTCCGCGAGGCGGGCCAGCACGGGGTCGGTCGCAGCGAACGCGGCGAAGCCGTCGAGATCGAAGGGCTCGCCGAGATAGCGGCGCACCCGATCGACGAGCTGCGAATCGCCCGGCTGGATGCGCATCCCGCTTGGTGCAGGCTCGATCCGGACCTCACGGCCGTCGAAGACCCGGTGCAGGCCGCCCTCCTGCCAGAGGTTGGCGAGGTCAGGGCCGAAGGCGCGGTAGCGCTCGGTCGAGAGCTCGAAGTCGTAGGGCTCAGGAAGCGAGACCGCGCGCGACGTCGTGGAAGTCGTCGAAGCGCTCATAGGGAATTCCCCGTTCGTCGAGGTATTGGGCCAGACCCTTCGTGGCGAAGACGCGGTCCGAAGCTTCGGCCGCGCAGCGGTCCGAGTAACCGTCCCCCACGTACACGAGCTCGCCGTCTCCGGCGAACTCCTGGACGATCGACCGCTTGCACGACTCGCCACAGGACTCGCACGATTCGCCGTACTGCCAGAGGACGCGCCAGCCGTCTGGCCGAGGGTCGACTCGGTTCGCGTGCAGCTCGACGGAGACTCCTTCACGCTCGAGGATCGGCTCGATCAGCTCGTGGAAGCCCGAGGAGACGATGACGAAGCGCCAGCCTCGCGCTTCCGCGAGCTCGACGAGCTCGCGGAAGCCGGGCCTGATCTTCACGTTCTCGAGCTCCCAGCCCACGATCTCTTCCAGCGGCTTCCGCACCGGCTCGAATTCCCGGGTGATCACCTCGCGGAGCGGGATACGGCCCTCGCCGAGCCCCTCGTCGACCGCTCGGTAGACGACCGGGTCGCCGAAACGGCTCGCGATCTCGTCGAGGAGATCCTGTTCTGTGACCGTGCCGTCAAAGTCGACGACAAGAGTGCGACTCAAAGGTGCGACGTCACCCCGGCGGGGTCCTCGTCGGCGCTCGAGGCGACTTTCGCGGCCGCCGGCTCCTCGTACCAGGAGTACGCGTAGGACGGGTCGTCGAGCTCACGCGCGAGTTCGGTCAGCCGGAGCGGATGGAAGGTGTCGCACATCACGGCGAGCTCGTGCGTCTCCGTCAAGCCGATCGACTTCTCCGCCAGTCCGGGATGCGGGCCGTGCGGGATGCCCGACGGATGCAGCGTGACCGAGCCGACCTCGATGCCCTTGCGCGAGCCGAAGTTGCCGGAGACGTAATAGATCATCTCCTCCGAGTTCAAGTTCGAGTGGTGGTAGGGAATCGGGATCGCGAGCGGGTCGAAGTCGAGCTTGCGGGGGCAGAACGAGCAGATGACGAAGTTCCTGCCCTGGAAGGTCTGGTGCGTCGGCGGCGGCATGTGGATGCGGCCCGTGATCGGCTCGAAGTCGTTGATGTTGAACGTCCACGGGTAGACGTAGCCGTCCCAGCCGACGACGTCGAAGGGGTGATAGTCGAGGACGTAGGTCTGGTGGCCGTCCTTGATGCGGAGCTTGACGACGTGCTCTCCGCGGTCGCTGTGTGTCTTCAGCTCCAGCGGGGGGTGGATGTCGCGGTGGTAGTAGGGCGCGTGCTCGAGGAGCTGCCCGTACTCGTTCCGGTAGCGGCGCGGAATCTCGATCAGCCCCGGTGAGGAGAAGACCACGTAGCGCTGCTCGCCCTCCGGCACGAAGCGGTAGGTCGTCCCGCGCGGGATGACCAGGTAGTCGCCCTCCCGATAGGGGAGGTCACCGAAGATCGACTCCACGGTGCCCTTCCCCTCGTGCACGAAGACGACCTCGTCGCCCTCGCCGTTGCGGTAGAAGAAATTCATCGGGTCGCTCGGGCGGCAAAGGTAGATCTCGACGTCCTGGTTCCACATCAGGAGCTTGCGGCCCGACACGGCGTCGCCGCCGGGCTCGATCCCGATCGTTCGAAAATGCCGGTGGGCATGGCCCTCCGGCGTCCACTCGGCGCGCTCGAGCGGCTCGAAGTCGGCGATCTCCTTCACCCGGCAAGGCGAATGGAGGTGGTAGAGGATCGACTCGTTCCCGACAAAGCCCTCGAGGCCCATCACCTCTTCGGTGAGGAGCGTTCCGTTCTCGCGGAATTGGATGTGGCGCTTACGTGGAAGGCGCCCGAAGCGCTGGTACGTGGGCATAGAGACAGGATATCGGCCCGCTTACACCCCAAAGCCCCGGGGCCGCCGCGGGCCTCCCTCCGCTTCGAGCGTACCGCCAGACGGCTCACGTGTGGCGCAACCAATGTGCCGATTCAGAACCACGTTCGGCTACGCGATCGTGTTGCGCAAGACTCCGATCTTCTCGATCTCGAGCTCGACGACGTCGCCCGGCTCGAGCCAGCGTCCGTCACCGTGCTCCAGGATGCAGCCCGTCCCCACGGTTCCGGACCCGAGGACGTCCCCCGCTTGCAGCCGCGTATTACGTCCCGCGTGCTCGAGCAGCTGCTCCCACGACCAGTGCATGTCGCCGAGATTCCCGTGCGAGCGCTCCTCTCCGTTTACGCGAGCGACCATCTCGAGCCGCAGGTCGCCGAGTTCGTCAGCCGTCACGAGCGCGGGCCCGACCGAGGTGGCGAAGTCCTTGCCCTTGGCCGGCCCGAGCCCGACGGCCATCTCCATCTTCTGAAGGTCGCGCGCCGACCAGTCGTTCAGGACCGTGAACCCGGCGATCCGGCCGTCTCCGCCGACGACAGCCGCCGCCTCCAGCTCGTAGTCCCACGCAGAGCTCTCGGGTGGGAACCGGATCTCATCGTCCGGGCCTACCACGGCAGCCGGGTTGGAGAAGTAGAAGACAGGTATCCGGTACCACTCGGGCGCCATCTCGAGCCCGCGCTGGGCACGGGCGGTGGCGACATGCCGCTCGAAGGCGAAGAAGTCGCGCACTGAGGGAGGGCGCGGAATGGGCGCCCGGAGCCGCACCTCGGCCAGCGCATGCTCGCCGACCTCCTCCCCACCCTCCACGAGCCAGACGCGCAGGGAGGGGGCGCCGAGCTCGACGACGCGGTCGCCTTCGATCCGGCCGGGGGCTTCACGGCCACCGGCCTCGAACGTGCAGAGCCTCAAAGGTTGCCGCGCAGAGCCTGCTCGCGCTCGATCGCCTCGAAGAGCGCCTTGAAATTCCCGCCCCCGAAGCCGCGCGCCCCGTGCCGCTCGATCACCTCGAAGAAGAGAGTGGGCCGGTCCTGTGCCGTCTTCGTGAAGATCTGGAGCAGGTAGCCGTCGTCGTCGCGGTCGGCGAGGATGCGCAGGCGGCGTAGGTCGTCCCACGACTCGTCGATCTCGCCGACGCGGTCGCCGACGTCTTCGTAGTACGTCTCCGGCGTCTCGAGGAACCCGATCCCCCGTTCCTTGAGCGCCTCCACGGTCTCGACGATGTTCGACGTCGTCATGGCGACGTGCTGGACGCCAGGCCCGCCGTAGAACTCGAGGTACTCTTCGATCTGACTCTTGCGCTTTCCCTCGGCGGGCTCGTTGATGGGGAACTTGATCTTCCCCTGCCCGTCCGACATGACCTTCGACATGAGCGCGGAGTACTCGGTCGAGATCGCCTCGTCGGAGAAATGGATCATCTCCGTGAAGCCCATCACGCGCTCGTAGAACTCCACCCAGTGATCCATGCGGCCGAGCTCGACGTTGCCCACGCAGTGGTCGACCGCGAGCAGCCCGACGCCGGCATTCGTCTGCCCGTTGGGCGAGACAGACTTATAGCCCGGGAGGTACGGGCCCTCGTAGCCCTTCCGGTTGACGAAGGAGTGGATCGTGTCGCCGTAGGTGCCAATGGCCGAGAGCTCGACCTGGCCGAACTCGTCTTCGACCGTGCGGGGCTCGATCACGCCGCGCGCCCCCCGCTGCACGGCTTGCCGGTACGCGTCCGTTGCGTCCGGCACGGCGAGCGCGATGTCCTTGACGCCGTCCCCGTGCCGGGAGGAGTGGTGCGCGATCTCGTGGTCCTCACGCAGGGCGCTCGTCACGACGAAGCGGATCTCCCCCTGCTCGAGGACATAGGACGCGCGGTCTCGGACGCCTGTCTCCGGTCCTGCGTAGGCCGTGCGGGTGAAGCCGAAGGCCTGCTCGTAGAAGAACGCCGCCTGCTTCGCGTTGCCAACCCACATCTCGACGTGATCCCACCCGTCGAGCGGCATGAAATCTGTCATCGGACTCAGTTTAATCAACGCTCGGCGCGGGTGGCTGGGCGCGCCTGGCGAGGAGGATCCCCGCGCCGATGACGAGCCCCCCGGCGATCTGGAGGGTCCCCATCTCCTCCGAGAGCACGACCAGGGCGAAGAACGCACCGAGGAACGGCTGGAGGTTCGCGTAGAGGGACGACCGGGCCGCCCCGACCCGGTCGATGGCGGTGAACCACATGATGTTCGTGAAGACGAGTGAGAAGAAGAGGCTGTAGACGAAGGCCCCCCACGCGAGCGGGCCGAGGTCCGACCAGTCCTGGCGAATCAGCTGCTCGAACGCGGAGGCGAGTAGCGGGACCGATCCGACGAGCAGCATGAACGCGCTGATCCTGTACGGCGAATACCGGCGCATGAGCGGACCCATGGCGACCGAGTAGGCCGCCCACGTCACGGAGGCGACGAGGCCGAGCAGGATGCCGCCGAGGTCGCCGCCCAGGCCGCTCGGCGCGCCAAGTGCGACAAGTGCCACGCCCGAGAAGGAGATGATCGTCGCGAGCCAGTGCCTAAAGTGCAAATGCTCCTGCCCGAGCGCCCGCGAGATCAGGGCGACGAAGATCGGGAGCGTCCCGAACATGAGCGCGACGGTCGCGGCCGTCGTGAGCCGGACGGCGTAGACGAACGAAAGCTGATTGAGCCAGATGCCGGCAGCCGCGGCACCGGTCATCAGGAGCACGTCCGTCCGCCTGGCCACCAGGCTCCCCTCGCGCGCGTACGTGAAGCCCGAGAAGAGGAGGGCGCCGATGGCGAAGCGGACGGACGAATACGTGAGCGGCTCCCAGCCGTGCGTGAGCGCGTACTTGACGACCGTGAAGTTGAAGCTCCAGAAGACGACGGTGATGAGAAGGAGGACGTCTGCTGGAAATCGGTGGCGCACGGCCCCGAAGGCTATGGGAGCGGTACTGGTCCAAATGGACAATTGACAGGGCTCGCGCTAGGCCGCATCGTTGAAGACGGCCGCGCCCGCCGGCTCCAACGGAAGGTCGAGACGAAGGGCAGACGTGGCGCTCAGCAGGCATCTCCTCGCAGGATTTGCACTCATCGCGATGGTCGCGTTCGGCGGCTGTGGCGACGGCGAGCAGAAGCAGGCGCGCTCTCACCCCGCGTCACCGTCGCTCCCCGGTCTCTACTCGGTGGGCGCGCGGATCTTCGGCCTGCCGGGAGGACCTGTGCGCCTTGCGGCGCCCCCGGTCACGCCGCTCGCGGGCTGGCTCACACCCGCGGCTGTGCCGTCGGCCGACGGACGCTACCTCGCCTACAACTCGTGGAGGGAGCTTCGCCACGACGATCCGAAGCTGTCGTGGCCAGATCAGGGCATCGAGCCCGGCGACGCGCTCGCGACACCTTCCATCCGCCTCTATGACAGCCGCGCTGGGACGGACGACGTCCTGGCGGAGGGCGCCTTCTCGCTCGCCTGGCGGGGCGACGGCGCGCTCGCCTACTTCAAGGGCGCCGAGCGCGACTACCGCGCCGGCCTGTCCTACGTCGGGGACGTCGTCGTCCGGCCCTCGCTCGAAGGGGCTCCCGAGGTGTGGTCGTCCGAGCGCGGCCGGTACATCGTCGTCGGCTGGGCGGGCACCCGACTCGTCGCGTACAGCGAGCACGAAGGGGAAGCGGTCGACGTCGTCGTCTTCGACGGCCCAGGACAGATGAGAGTGCTCGCCGCAGATTCCGCGCTCGTCGCCATCAGCCCGAACGGCAGACAGGCTTTCGTGGAGCAAGGGCCGGCTCAGGGCCGGCCAACCGTCCGCGTCCTGGAGCTGGAGACGGCTCGCGAGGTTGCAGCGCTCGAACTCACGCGCGTCGATGCGGCCGTGGGCTGGGTCGGATACGCCGGCGACTGGCGCGCCGACCGTGTCGTCGCATCCTCCACCTCTGGTCTCGCCGTTTTCCGCGTCACCCCCGGGAAGATCTCGCTTCAGAAGGCCCTGAGGGTCGCCGCCTCGAGCGTCGCCGAGCCTCGCTTCGTAGGCTCTTCCGGCCTTCGCGTCAGGGCCTGGACGAGCGTCCGTCGCGGCGGGGTCTTCCTCGACTGCGACTTCGCGGTTGGAGCGTGCGAGCGGACCATGCCGCTACCCGAGGCCCGCGGCGTCCACGGCTTCCCGACCTGGCGTCGCCCGCTCTACAACCCCAGCCGCCCGCTCGGGACGAGTTGATGCGGCGCGCCGTCGTCGCCCTCGCGGCCGCCACCGCGCTGCTCGCCTGCGGCTCCGCGACTGCGGCGAACGGCTGGTGGACGTTCGACCGCAACACGAATCTCAACTCGACGCTGACGTGGAAGTGGACTTATCCCCCGAGCCCGGCGCAGTACTCCCACAGCTGGCGGGCCGGTTCGGGCAGCTCCACCAACGAATGCAGGCGCGGCGAGGGATGGTTGCCCGCCGGCTGGTACGCGCAGTGGGGCCACTGGAACCACTATGGCGGCAGCGCGATCAAAGGACGCGTCTGGTGGCTGCAGGACAAGTACTGCTACGACGGCGTCACGAAGCGGACGGAGCTCTTCATCCACAGCGAGGAGACGGCCGACAACGGGCAAACTTGCACGTCGGCGTGGGACGATCCGTTTTGCTGGGAGCGCGAGGCCGACTACTACTCGCTCGGGTGCATCAAGCTCGCTCGGCCGAGCCCCGTGGCGAGCTTCCCCAACGACCTCGGGAGCGCCCACAGCTACTACCACGCGTACGGGGGCTCGAGCGAACACGGGGACCTGCCGAACGACGCCTACGAGCTCTACGTCTTCTCCTAGGAGGGCAGCAATGCTGCGCCGTTGCCTCGTAGACACGGCTCTGGCTGTGGCCGTCGCGGGCTGTGACTCGGGCGGTGGGGCGGGGTCTGGCAGCACGAGCGCTTCATCCACCGAAACGTCGACGACGTCCCAGTCCGTGTTCGAGTCGCATCCGATCCTGTTGAAGAGCGAGGCCGGCACCCAGGACGCCGCGCTCATGCCATGCGTGAGGTTCACGACCTCCGAGAACGACTCGCGTCCTGTCCGCCGGGCCTTTACGAGCTCGACGTCTACGCAGAGGTGCGGACAGACGAGGGCCGCAAGGTTTTCACGATGGGCGACTTCGGGCTCGTCGTCGACGATGCGCTATCGCCCCAGATCCGGCCGGTCGACCTTCCTCCCTGCGGCTGAGCGATTAGGGTTCGCGGCGATGCCCGAGCCGACGAAAGACGAGGTCGACGCGCTCGTCGGACCGGCCACGCCGCACTTCGCTTTCCAGCTGCGGGCACGGGTGCGCGCGTTGATCACGGAGCTCCCGGAGGATCACCCTGTCCGCGTCTACGGTGAGG
>DATNOU010000114.1:0-2544 GCA_035601195.1 Gaiellaceae bacterium
CTAGCTGGACTGACTACACACCTTCGAGACGGCTGATTCTGTCCGGGCCTCCGACGAGGCTTGAGGTCAACCACGACCAACCTCGTCAAGGAGGCCCGGAATGACACACGCTACGTACCCGCCCCGACGGATGCGCTTCTCCTTCGAGTCGCGCTGCCGAATCGTCCAGCTGATCCTGGCCGGACAGAGTCCGCAGGCGGCTGCAGCCGCCTGCGGTGCGAGCCGCGCGACCGGTTACCGGCTCTGGGATCGGTTCAGGGAAGGTGGCTGGCCGGCATTGGCCGACCGCCCCTCGACTCCCCGGCGCCAGCCGCGCCGACTGGCGCCCGAAGTCGAGCACGAGATCCTGGCCGCCCGCGAGCGCTCCGGCTACGGCCCGCTGCGCCTGGTCGCGATCGTCGAACGGCCGGCTTCGACGATCGGCAAGGTTCTGCGCCGGTTCGGCCGCTCGCGGCTGCCCAAGCCCGAGCGTGACCCGGTCCTGCGCTACGAGCGCGAGCGACCGGGCGAGCTCCTCCACATCGACACGAAGAAGCTCGGTCGCTTCTGGGCGGTCGGTAAGCGGATCCTCAAAGACGGCGTTCGCCGTAACCGCGGGGCGGGCTGGCAGTTCCTGCACCTGGCAGTCGACGACCACTCTCGGCTCGCCTACGCGGAGCTCCTGGCCGCCGAGGACGGCGAGGCTTGCGCCGGCTTCCTTGAGCGGGCGCTCGCCTGGTACGCCGCGCAGGGGATCGTCGTCGAACGGGTACTGACCGACAACGCCGGCGCCTACCGCTCCCGTCCCTGGCGAGCGGTCTGCGCGCGCAACCGCGTCCGTCGCCGCTTCACCCGGCCCTACCGGCCGCAGACGAACGGCAAGGTCGAGGCGCTGGTGAAGACGTTCCTGCGCGAGTGGGCCTACCGCTTCGCCTATCCCTCGAGCCAGCACCGCACGCGCGCCTTACCAGGCTTCCTACGCTGGTATAACCGACGACGACCGCACGGCTCGCTTGGTGGCCGGCCGCCGATCAGCCGCGTCTCACATGTGTGTGGTCACTACATCTAGCGCATCAGTGCGGCACCAGCAAGCCCCTATTGCAGATGAGCGCCTATGTGTAGCCGAGAGCTGCGATCACGTAAAAAGACGCGACCACCGCGAACAGCTGAGCGTCGATGCGATCGAGCATCCCGCCGTGTCCGGCGAGCAATTTGCCCGTATCTTTCACCTGCATGTCGCGCTTGAGGGCCGATTCGAAGAGGTCGCCGAGCGGGCTGGCGAAGGCAATCACCGCGCCGACGAAGAGCGACTGCGCCACGTTCAGAAAGTCCGTTCTGTAGAAGGCAAAGAACGGAACGAGTACTGCGACGATGGAACCTCCGATAAAGCCTTCCCAGGTCTTTCCGGGGGAGGTGAATGGGGCGAGCTTGTGGCGACCGAAGAGCCTGCCGGTGACGTAAGCCGCCGTGTCGGACGCGAAGACGGCCAAGACCACGGTGATGGACGCCAGCTGCGCATGCTCCGAGATGTCGCGCAACAGCACTACATGACCAAGCCCGAGGCCGATCCAGCCCGCACCCAGGATCGTCGTGCCGACGGAGACGGTGGTCGGCTGCTTCGTCTCGGCAAGCCCCTTGAGCAGGAACGCGAGCGCGAGCGTCGCCATGAACCCGCCGAGCATCCACGTCAGTCCACCGATCTGCGCGCCGAGCAGCGCGAGCAGCGTCCCCAGATAGCCGGCGAGGACGAGCGGCCGCAGGTTCCGCGTCATTCCATAGAACTCGTGCAGGGCGATCAGCGCGGCGGGTGCGATCAGCACGAACAGCCACCAGCCGCCCAGCCAGAGCATGCCGACGACGAGCGGCAGCCCCACCGCCGCAACGAGGATCCGGGAAAGGAAGGAGCTCATCGGCCGCCGAAGCGGCGGCGGCGGCGCGAGTACTCCTGGAGAGCCGCGTGCAGGTCGCGCTCGTCGAAGTCGGGCCAGAGGCGATCGACGAAGACGAGCTCGGCGTAGGCAAGCTGCCAGAGCAGAAAGTTCGAGATCCGCTGCTCCCCCGAGGTGCGGATCAGGAGGTCGGGCTCGGACAGGTCGGGCTCGTACAGGGCGGCTGCGAACGCGTTCTCGTCCAGGTCGTGCGGATCGATCCCGGACTCGACCAGGCGCCGTGCCGCTTCCACCAGCTCTGCCCGGCCGCCGTAGTCGAACGCGATCCAGAGGTTGATCCGCGTGTTGGCAGCGGTCTCCTCCTCCATCCCCGCCATTCGAGCGCGAAGCGCCTCGGGAGCCCGGTCGCGCCGCCCGATGAAGCGCGTCCTGACGCCCTGCGCCGCGAGGTCGGGCAACTCACGCTCGATCGTCTCTTCGAAGATCTCCATCAGGTCCTCGACCTCGTCGGAAGGCCGCGACCAGTTCTCGGTCGAGAATGCGTAGACCACGAGCGTCTCGACGCCGAGATCGATCGAAGCCTCGACGGTCCGGCGAAGCGCCCGCGTTCCGGCGCGGTGCCCGGCTGCGATCGGCAGGCGACGGTTTCTGGCCCAGCGTCCGTTGCCGTCCATGA
>DATNOU010000115.1:0-41872 GCA_035601195.1 Gaiellaceae bacterium
TGACCTCCTGCGCCCGCTCGGTCACCTTGTCGCGGAACTCGTCGTGAACGGCCTCGTGGACGAGAAAGAGCTCGCCGGCCGTGCAGCTCTGCCCGGCACACAGAAAGGAGGCGGTCACGCTCGCCTCTACGGCTTTGTCGACGTCGGCATCGTCGAGCACGACGACGGGCCCGTTGCCCCCCATCTCGAGCAGGAGAGCCTTCCCGGCGGCGCGCTCGGCGATCTTGTAGCCGTCTCGGTGGAGCCGATGAACCCGATCGCGTGGGTGCCCGGGCTGGCCACGATCTCGTCGCCGACGACGCTCCCGGGCCCGGTGACCAGGTTGAACACGCCTGTAGGAAGCTCCGCGTCGACGATGCACTCGGCGAGCTTGACCGCGCAGACCGAGGTCGGGGCGGCAGGCGACCAGACCACGGCGTTTCCGGCGGCGAGCGCGGGCGCCAGGATCTCCGCCGGCATCGTGTACGGCCAGTTCCAGGGAGTCACGGCGCCGACGACGCCTCGCGGCACGCGGTAGACGAAGACGCGCTTGGCTGCGTCCACGGAAGGTGGCATCAACCCCTCGATCCGCACCGCGTCGGCCGCCGCCATGCGGAAGTACTCCTCCAGCTCCCCGACCCCGTCGTACGCCTCGGTATGGAGCGGCTTCCCCTGGTCGAGCGTCAGCGTGCGGGCGAGGTCGTCGCGGCGCTCGGCGACCAGGTCTGCAATCCGCTCGAGCGCCTTCGCCCGCTCGAACGCGGAACGAGCCGCCCATTCGCGCCAGGCTGAGTTGGCGGCTGCGACAGCCCTCTGGGCGTCCTGGCGGGTTCCCTCTGGAACGGATCCGATGCGCTCCCCCGTCGCCGGGCTGGTCGACTCCATCGTCGCGCCGGACTCACTCTCGACCCACTCGCCTGCGATGAACATGCGGTAGTCCATGCCGCCGATCTTATGCCGCCCGGCAGCGCAAATCCGGTTGGCGCCCGGGCGGTGCGGCGCTGCCTGACCGCCCTCCTCTTTTACCTTCGGCCCCTCCGCGGGACGACGAAGGAGTTCGGCCCGTACGGCAGCGCCGAGGCCTTCGGTCCGGGGAACGGCTAGGGCGCGCTGCCCAAACCAGCCTCGGGGTCAGACCCCCGGGTCTTCTTCAGGCGTGTCTCGAACGGGCCATTGAGTGCGCATTCATGCGGTCTGATCTAAGCCGGGTATGTCTCAGATGGCCCGCAGGCCGCCACCTGGCGACCGCGATAGGGGTCAGACCCCAGGGTCTTAAAAGGTCAGTGGCCGGGCGGTTCCCAGCCCTCGAGGACGGGAGGCTCGTAGTTCGTGCCCACCGTCTTCGAGTCGGCCACCCACGGGCCGAGCTCGGGCTGGGGGAACTTCGTGTGCTTTTCCTTCAGCTGGATGCCGTAGGAGTTACCCGACTGCAAGTGCTTGACGAGCACCTTGCGGGCGATCTCGTTCTCCCGCCCCTGCGGGATCTTGAAGTAGATCCGGATGAAGGAGTTCGAGTAACGATCGAAGACGGCCGGCGTGCCTTCTTCCTCGAGCAACTCGACGTCCTCGAGCCAGTTGATGTCCTGGCCGGGCGTGGCGGCTTCGAGGTCGACCTCGTCGAGCTCGGAGATGTCCTCCTGGTACGGCTGGCGTTTCCCCGACAGGTATTCGGAGTCGATGTCGACGATCTTCTCGGGCTCGCCCCTCTGCGCCATCAGTCTTCTCCGGCGCCCGCAAATTCGGTCGGCTGCTCCGGCAAGTAGTCGACCGGATACTCGATGTGCTTCTCGAGGAGCCGCTTGATCTCCGCGAGCGTCTTCTCCTCGCTGACCCCGGGGATGTAGTCGGTGCCTGCGAGCGGCACCTTCGCCATCGCCGCCGCCTCGACGGTCAGCGCAGCGAGGTCCTCGGGCTCGAGCGAGTGCACGTTCGTCTTCCCGCAGGCGCGCGCGAGCATCTGGAGCTCCATCGTCATGGCCGTCAGCAGGTTGTAGACCCGCACTGAAGCCTCGTCGACGACGAGCCGCTTTCGCAGCTCTGGGTTCTGGGTCGTGATTCCGACCGGGCAGCGCCCCGTGTGGCAGTGGTAGCACTGTCCGGCCGGGACACCGACAGTCCCCTCGTAGTCGGTTACGCCGGGGATCTCCTTGTTGCAGTTGAGCGCGATCAGCGCGCTCGTCCCGATGGCGACGGCCGTTGCCCCCAGAGACAGGCACTTGGCGACGTCGGCTCCGTTCCGGATCCCGCCGGCGACGACCAGGTCGATCTCGTCGGCGAGTCCCACGTCTTCGAGGGCGCGACGCGCCTCGGGGATTGCGGCCATGAGCGGAATGCCCGTCTCCTCCGTTGCGATGTGTGGGCCGGCGCCGGTGCTTCCCTCGGCGCCGTCGAGGTAGATGATGTCCGGCCCGCATTTGGCCGCCATGCGCACGTCGTCGTAGACACGCGCGGCGCCGAGCTTGAGCTGGATGGGAATTTGGTAGTCGGTGGCTTCCCGGACCTCCTGCACCTTCAGGGAGAGGTCGTCAGGGCCGAGCCAGTCGGGATGGCGGGCCGGCGAGCGCTGGTCGATGCCCGGCGGCAGCGAGCGCATCTCTGCCACCTGCTCGGAGACCTTCTGGCCCATGAGATGTCCGCCGAGGCCCACCTTGCACCCCTGGCCGATGAAGAACTCGCAAGCGTCGGCGAGCATCAGGTGGTGCGGGTTGAACCCGTACCGACTCTGGATGCACTGGTAGTACCACTTCGTCGAGAGGTCGCGCTCGGGCGGGATCATCCCGCCCTCGCCGGAGCACGTCGCGGTCCCCGCCATCGAGGCGCCCTTGGCCAGCGCCATCTTCGCCTCGAGCGAGAGCGCTCCGAAGCTCATCCCGGTGATGTAGATCGGGATGTCGAGCTCGATGGGATTCTTGGCGAAGCGGGCGCCAAGGATCGTCTTCGTCTCGCACTTCTCGCGGTAGCCCTCGATCACGAACCGCGTGAGCGTCCCCGGGAGGAAGACGAGCTCGTCCCAGCCCGGCATCGGCTTGAAGATCGAGAAGCCGCGCATGCGGTAGCGGCCGAGCTCGGCCTTGATGTGGATGTCGTTGATGACCTCCGGGGTGAAGATCCTGCTCCGCCCCAGAACGTTCTCGCGCGAAGGTGCGTCTTCCATGGCTCCCATTCCTAGATGACCAGCTTGCGCTCGCTGGGCTCGAGCTGGTCGTAGTTGTAGAGCTGCTTGCCGCAGACGAACTTCTGGAACTCGGGCGGCGAGCCGAGCCCGTAGATTCTGAACTTGCGCTCGATCAGCTCGGTGTCGGACTCGTCCCACTCGCCGGGCACGCAATCGACGCCGAGCGACTTCACCTTGCCGGCGACGTAGATCGTCCCGTCGTACATCGAGTCACCGAGACCGGCGCCGACATTTCCGCAAATGATCTGGCGCCCGCGCTGGAGCATGAACCCCGTCATCGAGCCGGCGTCGCCGAGGACGATTATCGTGCCGCCCTTCTGGTCGATGCCGGAGCGCGCCCCGACCTGGCCTTTGACGACCAGATCGCCGCCGCGCATGGCCGCGCCGGTCAGTGAGCCGGCGTTCCCCTGAATGACGACGACGCCCGACATCATGTTCTCGCAGGCCGACCAGCCGACCCGGCCGCTGATGTGGATCTCGGGCCCGTCGATCAGGCCGCAGCCGAAATACCCGAGCGAGCCCTCGAAGTTGATCTTGCAGCGGGTGAGGATGCCGACCCCGAGGGAGTGCTTCGCGCCTGGGTTCTCGATGGTGATCTCCTTGATCCCCTCTTCGTAAAGGAGCCGGCGGAGCTCGAGGTTGATCTGGCGCGTCGTCAGATCGTGGGCGTCGAACGTCGCCGCCCCATTTTCGATCCGGGCGACCTTGGGCGCCTCGACGTGCGGCTCCGCGAGGCCGCGCGCGTCATACGTGATGCGGCGTTCTCCTACCTCTGCCACGCCATCACCATGCCCTCGTACGGGTCGTACGTGTCGATCTCGTGGTCGACGATCGCGCGGATGGCGATCTCCTCGGAGGCGAGGGCGACGAGGTCGTCGGCCTCGTAGAGGACGAGCGGCTTGGCCGCCATCTCGTCCTTGGCCATTCCGAGCGCGTCCGCGGTGACGGCGATGTAGGTGAAGACGCCGTCGAGCTCCTCGAGCGAGTCGCGCATCGCCTGCTCGAGGTCGGCTCCCTCGCTCATCTTCTCGGCGAGGTACACGGCGATGATCTCGGAGTCACATTCCGACTGGAAGCGGTGCCCCGAGCGCTCGAGCCGGCGCTTCCAGTGGAAGTAGTTCGTCAGCTGGCCGTTGTGGACGACCGCGATGTCGGAGAACGGATACGCCCAGTAGGGGTGGGCCCCGGAAATGTCGACGTCGGACTCGGTCGCCATGCGGACGTGACCGATGGCGTGCGTTCCTTCGAAGCCGCCGAGTCCGTACTGATCGCAGACCGTCTCCGCGTCACCGAGGTCCTTGATGATCTCGAGGGAGCGTCCGATCGAGAGCACCTCGGCGTCGGGGATGTCCTCGATCCTGTCTGTCAAGTCCTTCAGGTCTCCGTCGTAGGTGAGCGTGGTCCGGTACGCGTACTCCGTCTCCGGCTCGACGTCCTCGATCTGTGCGCCGGCGGTCTTGAGGCGGGTGACGACCTGCTGCTGGTGGCGCTGGATGCGGTCGTCGAACTCGAAGTCACGCGTTGTGTTCGAATCCGCCAGCGTGTAGCGCATGATCACGCGCCCATCGTGCGCCTGGCCGTACAGGGCGTAGCCCGTCGAGTCGGGGCCGCGGTGCTTCATCGACTGGAGCATGCGGGTCATGTCGCGGCCGACGTCCCGCGTGCCGTCCCGATAGATGATCCCGGCGATCCCGCACATGTCGCGTTCGGCCCTCCAGGCCTAGGGGAGGATGTCCAGGTAGCGCTCGCGCTCCCAGTCAGTGACGGCCGAGAGGAAGCGCTCCCACTCATCTCGTTTGTAGTGCATGTACACATCGTAGAGACGGCCGGGCATCGCGCTCTTGACCACCTCGTCTTCGTCCAACGCGGCGAGCGCCTCGCCGAGATGCTCGGGCACGCGCGGGATCTCGACGCCTTCGGCGAGGACGTCGTAGACGTTCCGCTGCTGTGGCTTGCCGGGGTCGAGCTTGCGCTGGACGCCGTCGAGGCCGGCGCGCAGGAGCGCGGCCTGCGTAAGGTAGGGATTGCAAGCCGAGTCCACGGCCCGGAACTCGAACCGTCCGCCGCTCGCGACGCGGACCAGAGTCGTCCGGTTCTGCCAGCCGTAGTCCTTGTAGATCGGCGCCCAGAACCCGAAGTCCCAGAAGCGCTTGTAGGAGTTGACGGTCGAGGCCGTGATTCCGCACAGGCCGCGGTAGTGCTCGAGGATCCCCCCCATGAACTGGAGGCCGATCTCGGAGAGCTTCGCCGGCCCGCCCGCGTCGTAGAAGACGTTGTTGCCGTCCTCGTCGACAAGCGTGAAGTGATGGTGGGCCCCGTTCGCCGAGACACCCGTGAAGGGCTTCGGCATGAAGGTGGCGATGACCTCGACGCCGTCCCCGTACGTGCCCTCGTACGTGTGCTTGCGTGCGACGGCGGCGCAGATCTGCCGGAAGGTCGAGAGGTTGTCCGCCGTGCGGACGGCGCGGTCAAAGAGGAAGTTGAGCTCGAGCTGGCCGGGGGAGTCCTCGTGGTCGCCGTAGGACGGGTTGATGCCGAGCTGTTCGCCGTAATCGATCACGTCGAGGATGATCGGCCGCAGCTCCTCGAACTGATTGATGTGGTAGCACCACGGCTTCGTGATGCCCTGGGCCTCGGCCGGGTCGGTAGAGCCCTTCGGCCGCTTCATCCACATCATCTCGGGCTCGACCCCGCACAGGAACGTATAGCCGAGCTCCTGCTCGACCTCGTTCATGATGCGTTTCAGGTTCTGGCGCGGGTCGGCTTCGAGGAGTTGGCCGGTCTCGGTGTCGTAGCAATCGCAGAAGACGCGCGCCACGCGTGAATCCCAGGGAAGCTGACGGAAGGTGTCGCAGTCGGCGATGGCGGCGAGCTCGGATTCCTCCGGACCGAAGCCGATGTAGCGGTCGTTGCGGTCGACGAAGAGATCGGCGGTCGCCCCGTAGACGAGCTGATACCCATCCTCGGCCACCTTCTCCCACTGGGTCGCGGAGACGCCCTTGCCGTTCACGTGGCCGGAAACCGAGATCTGCTGGAAGAAGATGTACTTGATCCCCTTCTCGTTGATCTCCTTGCGGATCGCCTGGATCTTCTCGCGGCGGCCGGGATCGTTCCTGGCCTCCTCGAGCGTAGGGATCGGGTCCGGGATCGGCCCCTTCGCGAGGACGTTCTGCACCTGCGTGAGGCCGGTTTGGACAGTGGCCATGTAGGACTCCTTTGAGCTCGACTGCCCGCGAATACTATTTCGACCGCGGACTCTGCTCTAGCGAGGTCCGCGCGGAGGCGTCGGCCTAGCTGAGGTCGATCTCGCGGTCGATGAGGTGCTCGTAGAGCTCGCGGTAGAAGTTGACCGCCTGCGCCACGTCGCCCGGATCGACGTCCTCGCCGCGCTCGACCTGCCGGGTGATCTCTCGCGCGGCGTAGAAGGAGATCAGAACTTCGGGGTCGACGCCCTCGTCGTCGACCGGATCCGCTGTGTCCAGCGGATAGCCGGCCTCGGTGAGCATCCGCGCGATGAGGTCGTCGAGATCGTGCAGGGCCTCGGCCGGCGAGTCTTCGACGTCGGGCTCGAGCTGCTCCCACTCGGTTTCCCACTCGTGGCGGTCGAGGCCCGGTTCGCTCATACGCGCTCAATACCGCTCTTGGGGCCTCCTTCAAACCACCCGAAACCCGTTCTAGACTCGCGGGGATGAAGGTGTTGGTCGTCGGATCGGGCGGGCGAGAGCACGCGCTCGCGTGGAAGCTCGCGCAAAGCGACGCGCTCGCAGATCTCCACGCCGCCTCCGGAAACCCGGGGATCGCCGTGCTCGCGCAGTGCCATCCCATTCGGATGAACGACGTCGAGGGCCTGCTCGGGCTCTGCCGGGAGCACGAGCTCGACCTCGTCGTGATCGGCCCCGAGGCCCCACTCGTCGCGGGGGTCGCGGACCACCTGCGCCGTGCGGGGGCCACCGTCTTCGGCCCCGGCGCCCAGGCCGCCCGCATCGAGGGGTCGAAGTCCTTCGCCAAGGAGGTCATGGAAGCGGCCGGCGTTCCGACCGCGGCCGAGCTGGCGGCGTTGCGCGCCCCCTGCGTCGTCAAGGCGGACGGGCTCGCCGCCGGCAAGGGCGTTTTCGTCTGCCGGACGCAGGCCGAAGCCGACGCAGCCTGGGAGCAGGCGCGGGCTCTCGGCGACAGCGTCGTCGTCGAGGAGCTGCTGGAGGGCGAGGAGGTGTCGCTCTTCGCGCTCACAGACGGCGTCGACACGATCCCGCTCGCACCCGCACAGGACTTCAAGCGGCTGCTCGACGGCGACGAGGGACCGAACACGGGCGGAATGGGGAGCTATTCGCCGACGCCGTTCCTTCTCCCGGACGAGATCGACGAGCTCGTCGAGACGGTGCACCGCCCGGTCCTCGCCGAGCTCGCGGCCCGCGGCACGCCTTTCATCGGGCTGCTTTACGCAGGCGTGATGTTGACCGGCGATGGGCCGCGCGTGCTCGAGTTCAATTGCCGCTTCGGAGACCCAGAGACTCAAGCGATTCTTCCTCGGCTCGAGGGCGACTTCCTCGGCGCCCTCGCGGGGGCGGCCCGAGGAGCGCTCGGGGGAGTGGAGCTCTCGGCCGGGCCCGAAGCGGCCGTGAGCGTCGTGCTCGCCGCGGCCGGGTATCCCGACGCGCCCGAGCCGGGGGTGCAGATTGGCGGCATCGAGGACGCCGAGGCAGGCGGGGCGCTGGTCTTCCACGCCGGAACCGCCGTCCGCGACGGTCGCCTGGTCAGCGCCGGCGGCCGCGTCCTGAACGTCACCGGGCTCGGCGGATCCGTGGCCGAAGCGCGAGAGCATGCGTACGCCGCCGTGGAGCGCATCGATTTCCCGGGCGCCCAGTTCCGCCGGGACGTCGCCCTGAGGGCTGTCCGTGTCCCAGGCTGAGCAGCGCCTTCAGGAGGTGCCGTTCCCAGTCCTCGAGGAGTTCGAGGACGCGGGCCCCCTCGTTGGCATCCTCATCGGCTCGGAGTCCGACCGGGAGCTGATCGAGCCTGCGGTCGAGGAGCTCGACGAACGCGGCATCTCGAACGAGCTCCGCGTGCTCTCGGCTCATCGGGACCCACGAGGTGTCGCCGAGTACGGTTCCACCGCCGCCTTCCGCGGCGTCCGCGTGATCATCGCCGGCGCGGGCATGTCCGCCGCGCTCCCGGGAGCTGTCGCCGCCTACACCGAGCTGCCCGTGATCGGTGTGCCGCTCACGTCGTCCAAGAGCGCCGCCGGAGGGCTGGACGCGATCCTCGCGATCGTCCAGATGCCGCCCGGAGTGCCCGTGGCGTGCGTCTCGCTCAACGGGGCCCGCAACGCAGCCGTCTTCGCGGCGAAGATTCTCGCGCAGGGCGGCGGCTACCCGGGCACGCCTCCCCCTCCTCCACTGACCGCGTAGGGCCGCCTGGCGGCCTCTCTAGAATCGGCTTTGTGATCTCCCGTTATTCCCGCCCGGCCATGCAGAGGATTTGGTCGGACGAGAGCAGGCTGGCGCGCTGGCTCGAGGTCGAACTCGCGGCGCTGGACGGGTGGACCGAGGTCGGTGCCATTCCCCGCGAGGCCGCCGAGGCCATCCGACACCGGGCCGTCCCGCCGTCGCCGGAACGCGTCGCCGAGATCGAAGAGGTCACGCAGCACGACGTCGTCGCCTTCGTGGACGCGGTCGCGGGCGACTTGGGCGCCGACGGCCGGTGGCTGCACTACGGCCTGACGTCGTCGGACGTCCTCGACACGGCCCTCGCCCTCCAGGTGCGGGGAGCCGGGCAGCTCATCCTCGAGGGCATCGAGCGCGGTTTGGAGATCGTGGCGCGGCGAGCCGAAGAGCATCGCGACACCGTCATGGTCGGTCGTACGCACGGCGTGCACGCGGAGCCGATCACGTTGGGGGCGAAGCTCGCCGGCTGGGCTTTCGAGATCGAGCGCGACCGGGAGCGGGTTGCCCGCGCACTCGAAGGCATGCGCGTCGGAAAGCTCGCCGGCGCAGTCGGGACCTACGCAGGAGGTGACCCGGAGGTCGAAAGAATCGCCTGCGAGCGGCTCGGGCTCGCCCCCGAGTCCGCCGCGACGCAGGTCGTCCCCCGCGACCGCCACGCGGAACTCCTCTCTACGCTCGCCCTCTGCGCCTCTTCGCTCGAGCGCTTCGCCACCGAAGTCCGCCACCTGGCCCGCACCGAGGTGGGCGAGGTGCAGGAGCCCTTCGGACGCGGCCAGAAAGGCTCTTCGGCCATGCCTCACAAGCGAAATCCCGTCGTCGCCGAGCGGATCTGCGGACTCGCCCGCATCGTGCGGGCCGCGGCTCTCGTCGGGTTCGAGAACGTCCCGCTCTGGCACGAGCGCGATATCTCCCACTCGAGCGCCGAGCGTGTCGTCCTCCCCGACGCCTTCCTCGCGCTCGACTACATGCTCGACCGCTTTGCGTGGCTCGTCGAGGGGCTGATCGTCGACGCGGAGCGCATGCGCTCGAATCTCGAGGCCTCCCACGGCCTCGTCTTCAGCCAACGGGTCCTGACCGCCCTCGTCGCCGGAGGGCTCGCGCGCGACGAGGCCTACCACCTCGTCCAGCGCCACGCCATGCGGGCCTGGGAGGAGGGTCTCGACTTCCGGGAGCTCGTGGAGTCCGACCCGGAGATCGCACCCCGTCTCGATCCATCGGTGTTCGACCTCGCCGACGCCGTCAAGCACGTGGACATCGTGTTCGAGCGCCTGGCGGCGCTCACGACCCAGAGGGAGGAAGCCGTACATGCCTGACGCCGCCGCACTGCACGTCGCATCCGGCAAGGTGCGCGAGATCTACGAGCTCGACCAGGAGCGTCTGCTCCTGGTCACGAGCGACCGGATCTCAACCTTCGACGTCATCCTCCCGACCGACATCCCCGACAAGGGCCGGGTTCTCACCGGTCTCTCGGGCTTCTGGTTCGCCCGCACGCGGGACATCGTTCCGAATCACCTCCTGGCCCTGAGGCCGGACGGCCGCTCCACCGAGGCCCGGCGCCTGCGGATGCTGCCCATCGAATGCGTGGTCCGCGGCTACCTGACCGGATCCGGCTGGAAGGACTACCAGGCGACCGGCGGCACGTCGGGCCACAAGCTTCCGCCCGGCCTGCAGGAGTCGGAGCGGCTGCCCGAGCCGATCTTCACCCCCGCGACGAAGGCGCAGACGGGCCATGACGAGAACATCGACCGCGACCGTGCGGCCGAGCTCGTCGGCGCCGACGTTCTCGCCGAGGTGGAGCGGATCGTCATCGACCTCTATCGGTTCGCGTCCGAGCACGCCGCCGAGCGCGGGATGCTCATCGCCGACACGAAGTTCGAGCTCGGCCACGACGACGAGGGGCAGTTGGTGCTCGGCGACGAGGCGCTCACGCCCGACTCCTCGCGTTTCTGGCCTGCTGACGGGTACGAGCCGGGTCGCGCGCAACCCTCGTTCGACAAGCAGTACGCCCGCGAATACTGCGAGTCGCTCGGGTGGGACAAGACATATCCGGGGCCCGACCTCCCCGACGACGTCGTAGCCGGAACGCGCGCCCGCTACGTCGAGGCGTTCGAGCTCTTGACGGGAATCTCCTTCGACGACTATCTCGCCGACCCGGAGGTTGTCCTCCGATGAGGGCTGTCGTGCTGGTGCGACCCAAGGCGGGGATCCTGGACCCGCAGGGGGAGGCAGTCGAGAGCTCGCTCCGCCAGCTCGGCTTCACCGTCGGCGAGGCCCGGGTGGGCAAGGTCATCGATCTCGAAGTGACCGCCGACAGCCCCTCGGCTGCGCGCGCCGAGATCGAGCGCATGTGCGAACGGCTCCTTGCCAATCCGTTGATCGAGAGCTACGAGATCGAGCTGGCGGAGGACGCGTGAAGGAAACTCAGCCGCGCATCGGGGTCGTCGTGTTCCCCGGCTCCCAGGACGACCGTGACGCCGCCTGGGCGCTCGGAGCTCTGGGGGCGGAGCCAGTCATGGTCTGGCACGGGGAGGAGGAGCTCCCCATGCTCGATGCGGTCGTTCTTCCCGGCGGATTCTCCTACGGCGACTATCTGCGTTGCGGCGCGATCGCCCGCTTCTCGCCCGCCATGCGCGCAGTAACCGAGTTCGCCGAGGAGGGAGGGCTCGTGCTCGGCATCTGTAACGGGTTCCAGATCCTCTGCGAGGCCGGCCTACTGCCGGGTGTGCTTCGCCCGAACAGATCGCTCCAATTCGTCTGCCGCGACGTCGCGCTGGTGGTGGAGCGTACGGACACTCCGTTCACGGCTCGTTGCGAAACGGGGCAGGAGCTGCTCATCCCGGTCAAGCACGGCGAGGGCTGCTACCACCTGCCTCCCGAGTTGCCCGAGGAGCAGATCGCGCTTCGTTACGCTCCCGGCGACAACCCGAACGGCTCCGAGGGAGATGTCGCAGGGGTCGTCAACTCCGCACGAAACGTGTTCGGCCTCATGCCGCACCCGGAGCACGCGGTCGACCCCCTGCTCGGATCGGGCGACGGCGCGCTCATCCTCGCGTCGCTCGTCGATTCCGCGCGCGAACGCCTCTACGCTCGCGCGTAGGCGGCGTCCCGCAGCCGCGGGTCGAGCATCCGGTGCGCGACGTCGACCACGAGGTTCGCGAAGACGATCAGCAGCGCGAGCATCACCGTCAGCCCCAGCACGACCGTGTAATCGCGCGCGACGACGGACGCGACGTAGAAGCGCGCGACCCCCGGCACCGCGAAGATGTTCTCGATCACGAACGAGCCGGTGACGAGGTAGCCGAGCAGCGGCCCGGACACCGTGACGAGCGGGATGAGCGAATTGCGGAGCGCGTGCGTCAGGACCACACGGCTCCTCGACAGTCCCTTCGCGCGAGCCATGCGGATGTAGTCGAGCTCCAGCGTTTCGAGGAGAGAAGCTCGCAAGAGCCGCACGCAGTACGCCATCGGGACGAGGCCGAGCGTGAAGGACGGCAGGATCTTGTGCTTCCAGCCCGCCGTCCAGCCGCTCGTCGGCAGCACGCCGAGTTTGACCGAGAGGTAGTAGACGAGGAGCGTCGCCACGAAGAAGTTGGGCAGAGCGAAGCCCACGCTCGAGAAGATCCGAGCACCCACGTCGAAGGCCGAGCCGGGACGCAGCGCGGCGAGGACGGCAACGGGTATCCCAAGCGCGAACGCCCATAGGAACGAGAGCCCAGCGAGCTCGAGCGAGCGCGGCGCCAGCTCCTTGATCAGCTCGTTCACTCGAACGTTGCGGAAGGAAAGGGAGGGGCCGAAGTCGAGCGTGACGACCCCGCGCAGGTAGTTCGCGTACTGCTGGTACCACGGCAGGTTCAGCCCGTAGCGCTCGCGCTGGTTGCGCCTGATCGACGCCGGCTGGTAGTCGCCGTACTTCACCCATGCGACGTTCGAAAGGCCGAGGAGCGGTCCGCGCCTGAAGGGATCCCCTCCGATCGACCGCATCATGAAGAACACGATCGTCACGACGACCCAGAGGATCGGGATCGTCCAGAGAACGCGCCGCGCGATGAAAGCCGCCATGCCTCGAGCTTGCCCGAGGAGTGACCATCAGTACCACTACATTTTCTGCACGCTCCTTTCAGCGTTCCTTACGCTTGCCCGTTCGTGAGCCCCAGAGCCCGAGCCAAGCCTGGATGCTCGGCGAGCGCAGACCGGAGCCGGTCGAGGTCGCGTGCGCGAAGCGTGACGGGGCCGCGTCGCGCCGTGCCCCCTGTCGAATAGGCGAAGCGAACGAGTTCGTCTCCCTTGGCGTCAGCCAGAAGTTGAACGATCGTGGCAAAGCGCTTCTCGCCCGCCCGCTGCGGCACGGTCAGCTCCTCGACGACCACAGTCTTGCCCCACGGCGTGGTCGCCTTTGTCATGACAACCACGCTAGAGCGCTCCCTCGTGCCTGTGTGTAACGAACTGTGACGACTTTGTGTCGTCGCGCTATTGGTCAGCCAGTTCGAGCAGCTTCGCGCACGTCCTCATAGCCCTGGTCCGTCAGGCGCTTCCGCAGGTCGCCTATGCTCAGACGCCTGTTGCTCGCGAGAGTGATCGCGCGGAGGAACGCAATCTGGCGAGCCATCTCACTTCACAATAGGGCCATGCAGCCCGAGGTCCGCGACGTCGCTCCCGGTCTATGGCTCTGGCGGATAGCGCATCCCGACTGGACCCCGGACGCCGAGTGGGAACCTCTGGTTGCGTCCACGTTCGTCGCATCGGGGGGCGAGGTCGCGCTGCTGGACGCGATCGCGCCGCCCGCAGACGCCACGGCGATCTGGGAACGGCTGGACGCCGCCCCACCGACGCTCGTCGTCGTCCTCAAGCCGGACCACGTCCGCGACGTCGACCTCTTCGTGCACCGCTACGGGGCGAGGCCGTTCGGCCCTAGCCTCTTCTGGCGCCACGACATTCCCGAGACTGACCTCGAACCCATCGAGCCCGGGAGCTCCCTACCGGGCGGACTCGTCGCCCTCTACGACGGCCGGGGCAGGGGCGAAACCCCGGTATGGCTTCCCGAGCAGCAGGCGCTCGTCTTCGCGGATGCGCTTACCGCGCCCGGCGGCGAACTGCGCGTCTGGGCGACGCCATGGCACGAAGAGCGGACGCTTCCGGCGCTCCGTGCGCTCCTCGAGTTCCCCTTCGAGCACGTCATCGTTTCGCACGGCGAGCCGGTGCACGACCGCGCGGCCTACGAGCGTGCGCTCGAGCTGCCGCCGTGGGGCGGCTAGGGGGCTCCTTCCGGCCCGTATCATCCGACCGTGGTTCCCGAGGCTGAGTTCGAGCTCGAGGGACAAGAGCGGCCGCTCAAGCAATGGGACTTCGTGCACTGCCCGCCGGAGACGCGGCACGTGTTCGTGGGTACGGGCGACGGCGCCTGCGTGATCCTCGCGGCCTCGTCGCGGCAGTTCCAGGCGAGAGCGGCCCCTGGGGCTTCTACACGGTCGACGAGGCCGCCCGGCGCCACAACGCCTGTGCCGACGAGGAGACGCAGGACGGCGACGTCGCCTACGCCCGCGTCCCACCCTCGCACCCGGTGCGCTACCGCGACGGCTTGCTACCGGACTTGTAGCGCAAGCGCTCGATCAACTCGAGGCAGGATAGGTTGCGACCTCCATGGCTGAGCTTCTGCTCTTCCATCACGCACAGGGACTGACGGCCGGCTGCCTCTCTTTCGCCGAGGAACTCCGCGCTGCCGGACACGTCGTTCATGCCCCGGATCTCTACGCCGGCGAGACCTTCGGCGAACTCGCCGACGGCGTTCGCCACGCCGAGCACATCGGCTTCGACACGATCATCGAGCGCGGCCGACTCGCCGCTGACAGCTTGCCGACCGAAATCGTCTATGCCGGCTTCTCGCTCGGGGTGCTGCCGGCGCAGATGCTGGCCCAGACGAGGCCCGGTGCGAAGGGAGCCTTGCTGTTTCACAGTTGCGTCCCGACGTCGGAGTTCGGCCGCCCGTGGCCGCAGGGCGTCCCGCTTCAGATACACATGATGGACGGCGACGAGTGGGCGTTGCCGCCGAACGAAGACCTCGACATCGCCCACCAACTCGCCGAGACGATCGAGAGCGCAGAGCTGTTCCTGTACCCCGGCGACCGGCATCTGTTCGCTGACAACAGCCTGCCCGACTACGACGAGAGCGCCACGACGATGCTCAAGCAGCGCGTGCTCAGCTTCCTCGACGACCTCGAGTAGCTGGAACCACCGACGGCTACTCATTCTCCTCGGATTGGGGCAGGTCGTCGGTGATCTCGAACCACGGTGCCTTGGAGCCGACGAAGATGTGCTCCGTTGGTCGAACGCTGGGAGCATCCACCAGCGAGCCCATCGCGACGTGCACATAGTCGCCGTTCCGCACCACGGAGAAGAGAAGGGAACCGCAGGTCCCACACCGCGTGTCGTTCAGGTCGTCCTCTCCGAAGACCAGGAGGGTGTCCCTACCCTCCGTGATCTCGAGTTTCTTCCGCTCAATACCGGCAAACGACTTGAATGCCGAACCCGTGGCCGCGCGACAGCGGGAACAGTGGCAGTTCGCGGCGTACAGGAATGCGTCCGCGACCTGATAACGAACCGCACCACACTGACACTCTCCGACGAGCATTCGGTCGTCCGCATTGCTTTCGGAGGGCACCTCGGAAGGCATCTGCTGTACTCCTTTCTCTAGCTTCTCGATTCAGGACGCAGCCGCCTCACTTGCGTTCGATGACTCCGGCGTCATTATTGACTTTCTTCCCGGCGCGGAATCACGCGAGCCCTGAGCTTCCGCCCCACGAGCAGCAAAGACGCGCCATGCTTCTGGAACTCCTTCAAGGACGTGCTCGCCGCGATCCTCGAACTGGAGTCCCGATCCCGCGACGAGGTCCTTCACGGTCTGGGAAACGAGCACCTCGGAGGCACGGGCCATGCCTCCGATCCGTGCGCCGATATTGACAGCGATCCCTCCAACCTTGTCGCCGATCGTCTCGAGTTCGCCGGTGTGCAGGCCGGCCCTGATCTCGATCCCGAGCGGCCTCACCGCATCCACGGCGGCCTCGGCGCAGCGGACTGCGCGCGCCGGCCCGTCGAACGAAGCGAAGAATCCGTCCCCGGCCGTGTCGACCTCCCTGCCGCGGTAGCGGGCGAGAAGAGCTCGCACCGTCGCATGGTGGCGCTCGACGAGGTCGCGCCAGCCAGCGTCTCCCAGTTCTGCCACCTTCTCGGTTGACCCGACGATGTCCGTGAAGAGGACCGTCGCGAGCACTCTGTCGAGGTCGGCCTCCTCGGCCCGCACGCTCGCCAGGAAGCGCTCGACTTCGCGCACGAACGTGTCCGGATGGGCGGCCCAGGGGAAGGAGTCGACCCCAGGTACGTCCACGAGTCTCGCGGTGCGGATGCGCGAGGCCAGATACCCGCCGGCTTGCACATCCCACGGGTCCTCTGTCCGGCAGAGCACGAGCGTCGGGACCTGAATCGTCGCGAGGATGCCGCGGACGTCCGTCTGGCCGAAGCGCCAGCCGTCTGCCAGGCAACCGCCCGGCGTGACCGAGACCTGTGAGTACTTGAGGCACCATGCGAGCCCACTCGCGTCGGCCGTGAGCGATGGGTTGTGCCTCCGCCACCAGTCCTCGTGGGGGCCACGACAGGTCCGCTCGCTCGACTCCTTGAGCTCCTCGTCGGTCAGGCCCCAGGGGATCTCATCCGACTTCCTCCACGTCGGGTCCGCGTCGTAAAGGATCAAGGCGGCAACGCGGTCCGGGTAGGTGGCCGCGAAGGGCATGGCGATGAAGCCGCAGTCGGTAGTGGCAAAGAGCGCCGGGCGCTCACAGTCCGCCGCGTCGAGCACCGCGCGCAGGTCGTCCACCAGCGTCTCGATCGGAGGGATGTCCGCGGGCGTGAAGCGCTCCGAGCATCCGAGGCCGCGCCGGTCGGTCACGATCAGGCGGGAGAAGCGGGACAGCTCACGGAGAAAGCGGGCGCACGCCGGATGCTCCCAGTTCAAGACGACGTTCGACAGGACGCCCTGCAGGTAGACGAGGTCGACCGGGCCTTCTCCGACTACCTGGTAGGCGAGAGAGCTGTCGCCGTTCCATGCATAGCGCGTTTCCAGCCATTCCACGCCCACATGGTCGCCCAACGACCCCGTGGGCGGCAAGCCTGGGGGTGGTCAGTCGCCCTCGATGAGCTCCACTCGATAGCCGTCTAGGAGAGCGTGCTGCGCAAGTCAAGCCTCCGCAGGCGCTACTCCGGTTCCAGCAAGAGCGTGTCGAGACCTCGCGTGAGGCCGATCAACTTCGGTACCTTGCGCACCGCAAGCAGCGTGCCCTCGACGTACGGTTCGGCCGTTCCCCCGGCGTCATGGCGTATGGTCAGGCGCTCGTCGGGAAGGGCGAAAACAACCTCGGTGGACACGACGAAGCTCGGAAGGCGCACCGAGTGGATCTGCGTTCCGCCGACCGTAGCGCCGCGTGCCTCCCGCGGGCCCTCCAGCTCCTGGATCGGGTAGCCCAGCTCAGGGCGGCGGACTTCCTCGAGCCGCTCCGCGAGCTCGCGCGAAGTCCCGCTCGGGACGTCGGGCTTCGTCGCGCTCGCGTAATCGATGATCTCCCAGTGCGCCAGGTGGCGCGCGGCTAGGAGGGCGGCCGCCTGGCACATCGCCGCCGTGATTGAGAAGTTCCCGGACGCGACGACTCCGACTCCACGCGCACGCGCCGCGGCGTCGATCTCCTCGAAGTCCGCAGCCGAGAGGCCCGAGCTGCCGACCACAACGGCCACCCCCGCATCGATCGCCGCCAGCGTGTTCGCCTTGACCGCCGTCGCGGAGGTGTAGTCGACGAGGACGTCGACGCCCTCGAGCGCATCGTGCACAGCGCCGTGGACCGGAACGCCGAGCGCGGCGCCGCCCAGCGCCTCGCCGAGATCTCGCCCGGCCGCGGACCGGCCGACGGCGGAGACGAGCTCGAGATCGGGCGCGCCGAGGACGGCGGGGACGAGCGCCCGCCCGGTCCAGCCCGTGGCGCCCGCGATGCACACGGACAGGGGACGGCCCTTCACGCGCTAGCCCTTCTCGATGAGCTCGACCCGGTAGCCGTCCAAGAAGCGCGGGGCAGCAAACTCATCCAGCTTCGATGAGCTCCACCCTGTATCGGGCTCCGTCGATCCGTTCTTCGCACCACCTACCGCACCCACAACTGATCGAGCAGGACGCCGAACTGGGGGTTGAAGACGTAGTTCCCCACGCGTTTCGACACGAAATCGGCCTCGCGTAACGCGTAGAGCGGAACCGCGGGCGCCTCGTCCACGAGCAGCCGATCGATCCGCGCCCAAGCCTCAGCCGCGTCCGCCGCATCGCGCGTCCCTCGCGCTCGAGAGACGAGGGTATCGAGGCGTTGGCTGCAGAATTGGGACACGTTGACGCCACCCTCCTGATTGGCCGTGCAGGTGAAGAGGGGCTCGACGAAGTTGGATGCGGCGGCATAGTCCTGAAGCCAACCGACCCGAAGCGCGTCCACGTTGCTGTTCGGCGCGAGCATCGCGCTGAACGGGTCGGCTTCGACGCGCACGGAGGCCCGATAGCCGACCTGTCTGAGGACCTTGGCCACGTACTCGACGAGACGGCGCTCGTTCGGGTCTCCGGGTGGCACCGCGATCGCCACTGGGTCTCCCAGGGTGTGCGAGCTGGCCGCGAGTTGCCGCGCGCGCGCGAGGTCGGGACCGCTCCAGACTCCCGCGGACGGGTTGACGGTGTACGGACAGTAAGGACGGTATCCCGGCACCGTCGGCGGCAGGACCTGACAGGTCGGCCGCGCCACGAGCTCGCCTCCCGCGAGCGAGGCCAGCCGATTGCGATCGATCGCATAGGCGAGCGCACGCCGGGCGCGCACGTCCGAGAAAGGCCGCTTGCGGGTGTTCAGCATGAGGTGCTGAACCCCGCCCACCGGCGTCGTGTGGAGCTGAGCGGCGCTCCGTACGGCGAGCTGCTCGACCTCGTCCGGGGACAGCTCGCTCGTCCAGTCGGACTTCCCCGCTTCCACCTCGCCGACGGCACTCCGCAGGTCCGGGGCGTTCCCGTCACCGAGGATCTTGATGACGATCCGAACGGGGTAGCCCTCCGGCTGGGCGTCGGGAGAGAAGAGCTTGAAGTGCGGATTGCGCTCGAGACGAAGCTCGCGCCTCGGGTCGAAGGAGGCAGCGACGTAGGGACCTGTGCCTGGAATTCTGTATTCGCCCACGTGTCCGAACCGCTCGAGATCGGTCAGTGGTTCGTCTGGTTCCGGCGCGTCGGCGGGGAGCACGAACGCGAACGGAAGCGCCAGCTTCGCGAGCAGGTCGGGGTCGGGTGCGGAGAGGTGAATCGTCACGGTGCGCGCTGCATCGTCGACCTCGATGCCCTTCCCTAGGTCGCAGCGATCAGCCACAGCCGAGCACCGGTCGGCGCCGAGAATCCCACCGTAAAAAGGTGGGAGGTTGACGCCGTTGAGCCGCAGCAGGCGCTCCATCGAGGCACGAAAGTCGCTCGCCCGCACCGGACTGCCGTCCGAATAGTGGAGCCCGCTGCGAAGCTGGAAGCGATACGTTCGTCCATCGTCGGTCGGGATGGGCAGGTTCACGGCCAGATCGGGAACGAGCGTCGCCCCTGGTGCCCCGCCCGTCTTGCGGTAGGTGACGAGGCCGTCGTAGAGGATCGAGAGCGCACGCCACGCGTCGGCCTGCCATGCGAATGCTGGATCGAGGCAATTGCATCCCGAGAGATAGGCGCTGACGACGAGCGTGCCGCCGCGATGGCGCGATGCAGGAGGGAGCGCGACTGCCCAAACAGTGTCTTCTCCTCCCGCGGCAAGCGCGCTCGGACTACTCCCCATATCGATCGCATCCGTTACCTGCGCGGTGTCGCGGTCGATGCGGAACACCTTAGAGGCCGGCGGGCTCGCCGCCCAGATCGTGCCGCCGGAGGCAGCGATACTCGAGACTCCGGCGGCCACAGTTCCGACTTGTGAAACGGAGCCGGATGTGGCCGCGATCTTGGAGACGGTGCCGTCAAGAGCGTTTGCCACCCAAACCGACTCACCGTCGACCGCAATTCCACGTGGGCCGTTCCCGACGGCGATCGTCTGGACGACCGTGCGGGTGCGAGGGTCAATCCGGCTGACGCTCGCGGAGTCCCCGTTGGCGACCCAGATTGACCCGGCGCCGGCGGCCAGCGCTTCGGGACGGCCGGCGACCCGGACGACGTCGGTCTCCACCCCGCGCTCAGGATCCACCCGCGACACGGTGCCGTCGAGCGTGTTCGCGACCCAGACGGCTCCTTCTCCGACCGCGACCGCGCCGGCGCCGTTTCCAACGGCGATGTCGTCGCGAACCACAGTGTTCGAATCGGCGCTTATCTGAGCGAGCGTGTGTCCGGTCGCATCAGTCACCCAGACGGCCCCTTCACCTGCGGCGACGCCGCCGGGCGTCCCCGGCACGCGGATAACTGGCCGCTCGTCACGGTTCGGATCGATCCGCGACACCGTTCCGTCGATGCTGTTCGCGACCCAGACCGAACCGAGGCCGGTGGCGACCGCAGTGGGTCCGTTCCCGACCGGTGTCTGGCTCGCTAGCTTCGCATCCTTGGAATCGATTGCGGCAAGGGCGTTCTCCTCGATCCGTTTCGGCGGTTGCGATCCAGCGAAGCCGGTGGTGAGAAGAGCAACGACAATTGCAAGGAGAGCAATCGCTCCGACCACGGCGGCGGTAAGGACGAGGGTCGTTCGGATTCCACGCGATGGCGGAGCGTCGGCAGGCATGTCGAGGGAAAACGCGACCTGGTAGACACGAACGCGCTCGGACAGCCCCTTGACAGTTACGCGGCCGCGGTCGATGTACGCCGTGTCGTCAACCTTGCGCGCGAGGTGCGCAAGGCCTTCGCTGACCAGCACTTCCCCCGGTTTGGCGAGGCTACAGAGGCGCGCCGCGAGGTTTAGCGCTCCACCGCGGTAGCCCCCGCCCACGGGCACAGCCTCGCCTGCATCGAGGCCGATGCCTACCCGCAGGGGAAGCGGATCCGCGGACCGCATGCGCTCGACGAACCGATGCTGAAGCCCGACTGCGGTGCGTATAGCGTCCCGTGGAGAGCTGAAGACTACGAGCGCTTCGTCGCCGCGGAGCTCGACGAGCCGGCCGTCCGAATCCGCGACAGCGCTCTCGATGACGTCGGCGAAGGAAGCAGCAAGCCGAGCCGCCGCCTCATCGCCGTGCTCCTGGGTGTACCGCGTGTAACCGCGAACGTCGGCGATCAGAAACGTCCGGATCCCCGGTTCCGACGTACGCGCGAGGGAATTTTCGAAGTCCAAGGCCGCAACAGCCCGGATCGATGGACTAACCGGGCACCACATCTTGCGCCTGACGTTCTCGGCGGTCAACCGGACCGAGAACGCCGTCCTATAAGGATCTTGGCACTGAGAGAGCGTTGAGAGGCAACCTGTGACGGCCGTTGGTACGCGTGCTACTCCTCGATGAGCTGGACCCGGTAGCCGTCCGGGCAGCGCGGGTGCGCAAATTCAACCGCCCTCGATGAGCTCGACCCGGTAGCCGTCCAGGAAGCGTACGTGTGCAATTTGATGCTTCACGCCCCGCTCTGCCCGGCTAGTTCGACCCGTAGCCGTACGGAAGCAGAAGGCGCACAATTCAGCCGCTGCGTCTCCATGAAGTCAAGAAGCGTCGCCTTGCGCGACGGACAGAACAGCCTTCACGATCCCGTCGTAGCCGGTGCAGCGGCACAGGTTCCCCGACAACGCAATCCGGACATCACGTTCTGTCGGACGAGGATTTGTCTCGATGAGGGCCGTCGCCGAGATCAGCATGCCGGGCGTGCAGAAGCCGCACTGCACGCCCCCGCACTCGAGGAGCGCGCGTTGAAGCGGCGCCAAGTCCGCGCCGTCGGAAAGCCCTTCGACCGTCGTCACCTCGCTCCCGTCTGCCTGAAGCGCGAGATACGAGCACGAGTTCACGGGCTTGCCGTCGAGGAGCATCATGCACGCGCCGCACTCCGAGTCGTCACAACCCTCTTTGGCGCCCGTCAGGCCGACGGCATCTCGCACTGCGACCAGGAGCGTCGTCGCGGGCTCCAGCTCGAGCTCGTAGCCGACTCCGTTCACTCTGAGAGTCGTCGGGACCTTCACGGAGTTCCCCTCACCGCCGCGAACAAGGCATCGCTCGCAGGGACCGACACCTCGTCGCCTTGGGCGCGGCGGACCGCCGTCTCGATCACCCGGCGGGCGACGACTTCGGCCATCGCTCGGCGGTATCCGGCCGAGCCACGAACGTCCGAGATCGGCTGAGCAGCCCGTGCGGCGGCTGCGGCGGCTTCATTCACCGACGCGGCCCCCCCATCGGAGCCGAGCAGTGCTTCTTCCGCCTCCTCGACGAGCAGGACGGTCGGCGCAAGCGCCGTGATGGCCACACGCGCCCGGACAGCCGATCCGTCGACAAGCGTCACGGCCGCCGTCACCCCCACGATCGCGATCTCCATCTGCCGCCTGTACTCAAGGCGGGCATAGCAGCTCCCGGTTCCGTCGGGGGGCATGGGGACCAGGACTTCGGTCAGAAGCTCTTCGGGAGCCGCGACGGTGCTGCCCGGCCCTGTCGCGAGGCTCGCGACCGAGATCCTTCGCTCGCCGGTCGGCGAGCGAAGGAGAACCTCCGCGTCGAAGACCTGTAGCGGCCCACCGACCTCCATGGCGGGTGACGCGTTTATGAGGTTTCCGCCGACGGTCCCGTGCGCCCTCGTCGCCTGTGAGCCGACGATCGAGCACGCATCCGCCAGTGCGGTCATCCGCTCGCGCACCGTGGAATCCGCTGCGATCTCCGCGTGGGTCGCGAGTGCCCCGAGCCGAAGCCGCCCGTCGGACATGCTCACCCCACGAAGCTCCTCGATCCGATGGATGGCGACGATGCGCTCCGGGAGCGCCGCCTTGCCCTGCCGAGCGCCGACGACGAGGTCGGTTCCGCCGGCGACTGGACGAGCCCCGCTCTGCAGCGCCGAGAGCGCCTCGTCGACCGATTCGGCGGAGACGAACCCGGCCGTCATCGGTTTTCCTCTGCGGCGACTGCCCACACGCGCTCAGGAGTCATGGGCAGCGCCCTCACCCGCGCGCCGACGACGCGAGCGATCGCGTTCGCAATGGCGCCGGGCGTCGGGACGGTCGGTGGTTCGCCGACGCCCTTCGAGCCCTTTGGACCACCGTCCGTGGCAGGCGTCTCGATCCAGTCGACGTCTATGCGCGGAGCGTCGGAGGCGGTGACCAGCTTGTAGTCGAGCAGATGCGGATTGCGCTGGCGCCCGTCAGAATCGAGCTGCGTCGTCTCGAGGAGTGCCTGTCCGATTCCCATGACCACGCCCCCGTAGACCTGGCCGCTCGCCCCGATCCGATTGACGATCACACCCGAGTCATGGGCGGCTGCGACGTGGAGCACGCGCACGACCCCCGTCTCTCTGTCGACCTTAACCCGTGCGGCGTGCGTGAAGACCTGCGGCTCGAGGAAGGACTCGAACCCGAGCCGTCCGAGGCAGCCTTCGGGCGAGCAGGGAGGGTTCTCGGGCACGGGTCCAGAGCCCTTGCCTATGAGCGCGACACCCGAGCTGGCGAGCTCGGAGATCGAGATGGCCCTCGCCGGAGCGCCGATCACCCGTACTTGCCCATCAGCGAGCTCGAGGTCCCCCCGGCCGACCTCGAGTTTCTCAGCCGCGAGCTCGAGCAGCCTCTCACGCACCTCAGTCGCCGCTGCGACGACCGCGCGCCCGTTGTTGAAGGTCGTCTGCGAGCCCGAGGAGCCCGCATCCCAAGGCGCCGCGTCTGTGTCCTGATAAAGGATCGAGAAGGCGGAGGGCTTCATCCCGAGAGCCTCTGCGGCGAGCAGCGGCAGCGCCATCACCGCCCCACTGCCGTTCTCCTGCGCCCCCGTCACGATCGTGCCAGAGCCGTCCTCGTTCAGCTTCACGTACGCGCCTGAGTTCATTCCGAAAGACGGCCACCACCCGCACGCAACTCCGATCGCCTCGTCCTCGGGAAGCTCGCCCTCAGGGGCGATCTTCTCGACGGCTCGCTCGAGCGTCTCCTTGATCGAAATCGGGCCGAACACTTGCCGCGTGGGCCCCTCGGCACCCTCCTCGATGAGGGTACGCCTGCGCAGCTCGACCGGATCGAGCCCGAGCGCCTCGGCAAGTTCGTCCGTGTGCTGCTCGACGGACCAGCAGACCTGGGGCGCCGTCGGAGCCCTGATTGAACCGGACGGCTGGTTGTTCGTGTACACGAGCGATGATTCGATCTTCACGTTCTCGATCACGTACGGCCCACAGGCGTGCATAGCGGCCAGCTGAGCGAAGAAGCCGCCTTCGCCGCAATAGGCGCCGCCGTCGAGGACGAGCCGACCGCGGCGCGCAACGAGCGTTCCGTCCGAGCCTGCACCGGTTTCGAGCTCGATCACCATCCCTTCGCGACGGTGGTCCGGGGCGACGAACTCCTCCTCGCGAGTGAAGACGAGCTTCACGGGCCGCCCAGCCGTTCGGGCCAGCGCCGCGACGTGTCCCTCGAAGTGGAAGTCGCATTTCGAGCCGAAGCCGCCCCCGAGCAGCGGGACGACGACCCGCACCTGGGACTCAGGGACCTGCAGGACGTGGGCGATGCCGCTTCTCGCCGCGAACGGGACCTGGGTCGAGCTCCAGACAGTGACTCGATCACCCTGCCACTGCGCCAGGATCGCTCGTGGCTCGATGGGAGCACCCTGCGAGGCGTCGGTCACGTATCGGCTCTTGACGACGACGTCGGCGGCGGACATGGCCGCGTCGGCGTCGCCCTTGACCACCGATGAAAACCCGAGCAAATTTCCGTCTCGTCCGAGCTGCTCGTCCGCGTCGTACGACTGCCACTGCTCGTGGATGATCGGCGCGTCCTCCGCAAGCGCAAGCTCCGGGTCGCTCACGGCCGGGAGAGGCTCGTACTCGACGTCGATCGCCGCCACGGCCTCGGCGGCGATCTCAGGTGTGAGCGCGGCGACGGCAGCGATGATGTCGCCCTCGAACCGCACTCGATCCCGTGCGAAGAGGCGGCGGTCCTTCACGAGTTGGCCGTAGAGGACGTCCGGGACGTCTTCGTGCGTGAGAGCGGTGAGGACGCCTGGCATCGCCCGTGCGCGACTGGCGTCGATCGAGACGATCCGAGCATGCGTGTAGTCGGTGTAGCGGAACTTCGCGTGGAGCTGCCCCGTCAGGTTCAGGTCGGCTGCGTAGCGGCCGGCACCTGTGACTTTCTCCTTCCCGTCCGGGCGAATGAAGCTCGTGGGCGCAACCTCCGAGACAGTCACGAGGTCGAGCATAATCGCCGCATCGATTAGGGGTTGCATCGATGGCTCTGGTTCAGGTCGGCGAGAAAGCCTTCAGCTGTTCTCGTTAGAAGGCGAACCCGACCTCGCGGCGCGATACTTCATCCGAACTGGCCGCCCTCGATCAGCTCGATGGGTGGCTGACTTCCGGTCGCATGGCCTCTCCTGCCTTGCAGGACCCGTCGCGCGTGTCCGCTGCTCTCAAGCCGGCTGGGCTTCCCCGCGCAGCTCTGCCAGACGTTGGCGGACGTGCTCGGCGGCGGCGAGATTCTTCTTGCGCTCGTAGCAGTGGAGAGCCTGGACGAGCGAGGCGACTGCCTCGTCGGCGCGACCGGCGCCGCTCAAGACCTCTGCGAGATCATAGAGGGCGGCAGCCTGAAAATTGAGGGCGTCCGTCTGCTCGATAATCGCAACCGCCTCCCGTGCGAGAGCCTCGGCCTCTTCGTGCTTCCCGCGGTGAGAGTCGATGAGCGCCTGCACCTGTCGCCACAGGGCCTGGGTAAGGACGTCGTGCTCCTCGCCCTGCTCCCGCCCGAGCTGAGCCTGGGGCTCGGCCTCGTCATAGCGTCCGAGCGCGCAGAGCGAGCGCCCCAGTGCCGGCGCGAAGGTCACGAGCAGCGCGCTCTGTCCGTACTCCGTCAGGAAGTCGCAGAATTGCTGGAGGTGGCGAGTCGCGTGCTCGTGGTCGCCCACGAGCGCCGCGATCTCCGCGAGCGCGTACTCGCCGCCGCCGGTGGCGCCGGTGAGCTCCTGCATGCGATCGCTCGCTGCGTGCGCACTCGGCCACGCCTCGTCGAAGCGGCCAAGCATCGCGAGCAGGTGAGACCGGAACAGGAGTGGGTAGGGGTGCGGCACCTCTGGAAGGACGGCGTCGAGCTTGCGCACCGCCTCGTCCGCCGGCGTCGGCCCGAAGACGAGGGTCAGCTCGAGGCTGAAGAGATGCGACGGGCGCTGCCCCGCGATTCGGGCGTGGCGAAGCGCCTGCTCGGCGGCCTGCTCCCACTCCGCATAGCGGCCGCGTGCGTTCGCGACCCCGTAGCCGAGCGCCGCCCAGACGTGGACGAGGCCTGCGTGATCTCCGGTCTCCTCGAGCAGCGGCAGTGCCACGAGCGCGAGCTCCTCGAGTTCGTCAACCCATGCTTGACCGGCCAGGAAGCGCTGGAAGGCCGTCTCGACGCGCGCGACAGCCTCGCCGGCGGAATCGCCGGTGGCGAGCGCACGCTTGGCGGCCGCCTCCGCGACCGCAATGGCTTCATGGGGTGTCGGCTGCGCCGTAGCGAGGTCGAGCTCAAGCGCAACGTCGAGCCGTGTCGGACGGAGCAGCTCGAGAGCGCTTTCGAGCAGGCTGGCGGCCGCACGGTTGTCACCGCGCCACAGTGCTCGGCGACCGGCGATGGCGACGCGCTCGCCCGCCCGCTCGGCCAGCGCCTCGTCCGGCCGTCCCAGCTCCTGCTTGTAGCGAGCAGCCTGCGTAAGGTGGTGGCCGACGATCTCGTCCAGCTCGACCAGGTCGGCATGGCGCTCCTCAAGCCAGGCGGCGAATCGCTCGTGTAGCTCTGCCCGGACGCCCTTCGGGAGCGCGTCGTAAGCGGCGTCTCGAATCAGGATGTGGCGGAAACGGTAGGCCTCATCTCCCGGGACCAGTGTCGGCTCAGGCTGCACCAGCTCCTTCCGAACCAGCGCGACGAGGCGGCCGGACAGCTGGGCCATGCCGTCGGACAGCGCCTGCACGGCGCCGCGGTGGAACACCCGACCCTCGACCGCTCCCCGTTCGAGCACGTTCCGCTCCTCCAGATCGAGCTGGTCGAGCCGAGCGGCCAAAAGTGCCTGGATCGTGGGCGGCACGGTGACCTCGTCCGGACCGGCCTCGCGCACGAGAGCGACCATCTCCTCGAGGAAGAGCGGGTTGCCCTCCGCGGCGGCGGTGATCCGCTCCCGCAGCTCGACCTCGACGCCTCCGAGGGCCTCGAGGAGCTCGTCGGTCTCGGCCGTCCCCAACGGTTCGAGGAGGACTGTGCGGGCATTTCCCTTTGCGCCGCCCCAACCGGGGCGGACGTCGAGCAGCTCCGGCCGCGCCATGCAGAGCAGCAGGATCGGCGCGTCCTGTGCCAGAAGGGCGACATGCTCGATCAGGTCGAGGAAGTTCTCCTGGGCCCAGTGCAGGTCGTCGAGCATGCAGACGAGCGGCTCTTGGCGTGCCTGCTCCTCGAGCAGCCTCCGGAACGCCCACGCAATCTCGTCGGCCGACGTGGCCGCCTCCGACTCTCCCAGCAGCGAGCGAAGAGCCGCCGCGGCGCTCTCGTCCGAGGGCAGCGCATTCAGCTGCTTCACGACCTCGACGACCGGCCAGTACGTGATCCCGTTGCCATAGGAGAGGCAGCGGCCCCGCACCACTCGCGCCTCGCCCCCCTCGATGAACTCCGCCGCCAGCCTCGACTTGCCGAGCCCTGCGGCGCCGAGGATCGTGAACAGCTGACACAGGCGGTCGTCGACTGCTTGGGCAAATGTGTCGCGTAGATCCTGCAACTCGCGGCTGCGACCGACCATCGGCGTCCCCATGCGACGTGCCTCGACCTCGCGGACCGCGATCAGCCGGTGGGCCGCCACCGGCTTCGACTTCCCCTTGAGCTCGACGGGCGGCACGGACTCGGTCTCGACCGCGTGGCGCACCCGACGTGCCGTCTCCTCGCCCATGAGCACCTCGCGCGGTGCCGCCGCCTGCTCCAGCCGCGCGGCGACGTTGACCGCGTCCCCCGTCGCTAGGCGCTCCTCGGTACCGGTCACGACCTCGCCGGTGTTGACGCCGATCCTCGCCTCTACGCCGAGGTCTGGCAACGCTTCCAGGATCCTGGCGGCAGTCCGCACCGCTCGCAGCGCATCGTCCTCATGCACCACGGGCACGCCGAATACCGCCATGACCGCGTCACCGACGAACTTCTCGACCGTCCCACCGTGCTCCTCAACGATGCCCTTGAGCTGCTCGTAGTAGCGACCGAGCAGCGCGCGCAGTGCCTCCGGATCCACCGATTCACCGAGCGCCGTCGATCCGGCCACGTCGCAGAAGAGCACCGTCACCGTCTTGCGTACCTCGCGCGCCCGCCTTGCCGCCGTGAGCGGCTCGCCGCAGTGCGGACAGAAGGCGAAGTCGCCCACGGTCTCGCGGCCGCAGTGGGAGCAGACGGGCACGGCGACCAGCGTAAAACGCCCCCGGTCGAATGACAATGCAAGGCGACATCCCGCGTCGGCGCGACCCTCATCAGGGGCTGCGACCTGCGATACGATCCGCTGGATCCTCGCGGGAGGAGTCGCTCAGTGCGTCGCTTGGTTTCGAAGGCGAAGGAAGGGAGGCTGTCTTGTCCAGTAACTACGAGAGGCTCAAGACCGAGGGCCTGATCCTCAACGAGTGTCCCGACCCGCACAAGGAGGTGCTGAACAACCTTTCCGAGGATGAGCTGCAGGTCATCCTGGACGTCAAGGCGCGGCTCGACGAGGCGGACGCCGCCATCGGAGCGGAGCGCCCGCCTCCTTTTACGAACTGCGTCGCCTTCTGACGTCGGGCGTCATGCCGGCGGCAAGCGCGCGCCTACGGCAGAAAACCGATCTCATTCTGCCCGCGTTCGCGACGCCGGGGCGATTGCTCTTGGAGCACCCGCGGGCACGGGAGCTCTATCCGCGCTACCTCACGGCCAGCTCCTATGCCTCGCTCGCGATGGTTCCGCTGATGGAGGCGGCGCTCCGGCGTGCGCGCTTCCTGGCCCCGAACGATCCGATTGCCGGACCCCTGGCGGACTACCTGGAGCGGCACATCCCCGAGGAGATCCACGGGGAGGAGCCGGGGCGCGCCGCCCTCGACGACCTCGAGGCCGTGGGAGTCGACACCGTCGCTCTCCGCGCGGGCCGTGTCCCAGAGAAACTGGCCGCTCTCATCGGCACCCAGTATTTCTGGATTCTGCACTGCCACCCCGTCGCGATCCTCGGCTTCCTGGAGCTCGAGGCATACCACCCCGATCGCCTGTACGTCGAGCAGCTCATCGAGAAGACCGGGCTTCCGCGCGAGGGGTTCCGCTACCTGCTCCTTCACACCGAGCTCGACGTCGAGCATGCGGAGGAGCTTCACCGCGTCCTCGACTCGCTGCCTCTGCAGCCCTTCCACGAGGAGCTGATCGCCCTGAGTGCGCTTCAGACCATGGCGCTCCTGATCGACGCGTGGCTGGACATCGTCGCCGACCGAGCGTCCGCCGTCGCCGCGTGACCGTCGGGCGGTCACTGCGGCGGCCGGATCGGTCTGCTGCCCGGCTCCCGATCCCGGCCGTTCCCTAACTTGCGGCGCGTTGAACCGTCATTGGTCACTGTGATATACCGTCGCCTCTTTACTGTCCGAGGAGCGTCCGGCTCGGGCTAGTCGGAGTCGACCAAGACCGGTGTTCGCACGGGGCGGGGCGGACCCGGAAGGAGGTCAGAGATGCCGAACGAGGAACAGCCGGGCGAGCCCGAGCGTGGCCTAACGCGGCGGGAGGTCCTCGCGCGCGGTGGAGCCGCGGCCGGCGCGGTAAGCCTGGGTTGGCTGGTGGCCGCCTGCGGCGGCGGCGAGGCGACCAACACGGGCGCCGTCCCTACGGGGACTGAAGGCGGCCGCGAGGTCGACGTCGTCAACTGGGCTCTCACCGGCGATGCCCCGGCGATCGACTACGCGAAGGCCTACGACTTCAATACGAATGGCGTCGTCACCAGCATCACCGAGCCGTTGCTGCTCATGAATCCGCAAGGGGAGCTCCAACCGAACCTCGCCGAGGAATGGGAACTCTCGGACCCGACGACGATGGTGATCAAGCTCCGCTCGGGGGTGAAGTTCCACGACGGATCTGGAATGACAGCCGACGACGTTGCCTTCAGCATGAACCGGCACCGAGACCCGGACGTCGGCTCGTACCTCGCCACCTTCCACGATCGGGTTAAAAACGTCGAGGCGACCGGGCCGCTCGAGATCACCGTCACGTTTACGCGGCCGGACGCCCACTTCCCCTACGCCCTCGCGACCATGGCTGCGGCCGTTTCGTCGAGAGCATTCCTCGAGGCGAATGGAAACAAGGTGGGGACGCCGGCGGTAGGCATCATCGGCACGGGTCCCTACAAGTACGCCTCCTGGACGAAGGGCCAAGAGATCGTCATCGACCGTTTCGACGACTACTGGAACACGGATCGTGCGCTCAAGGTCAAGAAGTTTGTGGCGAAGATCCTCCTCGACGAGGCGACAGTCGTCCAGGCGCTGCAGACCGGGGAAATCGACGGCATCTGGGGCAACAACATCTCGGGCAAGGGCGCCAAGGCGGCAGAGGCCTTTGACACGGTCACCGTGTACCGCGGGCCCTCGTACGGAATTCACTACCTCGCCATGAACACCCAGAAGCCCCCGTTCGACGATCCGCGGGTTCGCCAAGCCGTCTCGCTGGCGATCGACAAGGAGGGTCTGCTCGAGTCGACCTGGGGAGGCCTCGGGAAGGCGGGGATCAAGTCGCCGGCAACGCCGGCCATGTGGACGTACGAACAAGAGACCTTCAAGGCCGCGTACGCTGACCTCCCCTCCTTCGACCACGACCCGGACAAGGCTCGCGCCCTCATCACGGAGGCGGGCGCCGAGGGCGCGAAGGGCGACATTCTGAGCTCGCTCCCGTACGACTCGGAGCAGGCGATCGCGATTCAGGCGGCCGCCGAGGACGTCGGTCTGAATCTGTCCCCGCGGAAGCTCGAGTTCACCGAGAAGCTCTCCGCCGAGCTTTCCGGGAAGCCGACCCGCACGTACTCGTCGACGGCGACGCAATGGGCCTCGGACATTCCCGACCCGGCAGGCCAGCTCTTCGTCCTCTTCCACTCGAAGAACGTCGTTACCAACAACACGGCGTACCACAACCCTCAGGTCGACGATCTGCTCGACCGCCAACGCGACTCGACCGATCAGGCGGAGCGCGCGCGGCTCTTGACCGAGGCGCAGGCGCTCATCGTGGCAGATCAGCCTGATGCGATCTTCTATAGCCCGGACACGATCCTGGTCATGAACAAGCGGCTCACAGGCTACGCGACTCGACCTCTCTGGTACTGGGATCCGTACGTAGCCGACCTCAGCGGGGCCTAGCCCATGAGCGAGAGCCTCCCCGAGAGGGTGGTCAGGGAGCTCTCGGAAGGCATTGGCCCGCGCCTCGGTGGAAGCGACGGTTCTCACCGGGCGCGGGATTGGGTCGCCTCCTTGCTCGAGGAGCTCGGGCTGGAGGTGCGCTTGCAGAGGTTCGCCTACGTCGGCTGGGACTACGAGCGACCGCCGTCCGTGGAGCTTCGAGCGCCCCTCGGCGAGACGATGGAGTGCGCGCCCGCAGCATTCTCCGCGTCGAGCGAGGGGGCCATCGAAGGGAGGGTCTGGGCCGACGGCACCGTCACGATCATCCCGGACCTCTTCGACATGGCGCGCCTGGCCGTAGGCGAGGACGGCGACCGGTGTGCTGCGCTGCTCGTACCTCCGCTTGCCGGCCCGGCGTATCCGCTTCCGATCCTGCAGCGGACGACGCCGGAGCCGACTGTCTACATCTCGAAAGACGACGGCGACCGGATCCAGGCGTGGCTCGAGGAAGGGACGGAGGTGGCCGTCCGCCTCGAGACCTTCGGGCGGCATTCTCCGGGCATGGTCGATTGGAACGTCGTCGGGACGCTCCGTGGCCAGGTGGACGAGGTCATCGTCGTGTCGAGTCACTACGACACGGCCCTTCACTGTCCCGGGGCCATGGACAACGCCTCCGGCGTAGCGGCCATGGCCGAGGCGGCCCGGCGGGCGATCGAGCGCGGAGTCAGGCGCACGCACGAGTTCATCGCCTTCGCAGCGGAGGAGTGGATGCTCTTCGGGTCGGAGCACTACGCCGAGGAGCTCGCGCGACAAGGCGCAATCGATCGCTACGTGGGGGTCGTGAACTGCGATCCGCTCGGCCCGGGCGAGACGCTCGAGGTCTGGGTCGGACCCCAAGAGCTGCGCGGACGCGTCGACCGAATCCTCTACGAGCTCGGCGTCCTCGATCGTCACCAGGTCGTCTACCGGGAGCCGAAGACCGGATCAGACCACTATCCCTTCTGGCAGAGGGGCGTACCGGTCTGCTTTCCGATCTTCATGCCGCCGCCCCCCGAGTACCACCTGCCAACGGACACGGTCGGCATCGTCGACCCGGCGAAGCTCGCAACGATCATCGAAATCGTCGACGCCGTCGCGCGCGACCTCGACCGGTAGGTGGCGCTCTACGTTCTGCGGCGGCTGCTAGGAGCGATTCCGCTCCTCATCATCACGTCGTTCATCGTCTTCTCCTTCGTGCATATTGCTCCCGGCAGTCCGGAGCAGGTCCTCGTTGCGGGAAGGAATGTCGACGAGGAAACACTGCAGGCAATCCGGGATCGGTACCGACTCGACGACCCTTTCCTCGTCCAGTACGGGAACTGGCTGAAGAACGCCGCGACGGGTGATCTGGGAGAGTCGATCGTCTTCAGCGACTCCGTCACCAACGTCGTCGGCCCCCGGATCCTGCCGACCGTCCAGCTCGCGCTGTACGCACTCCTCCTCATTGTCCTATTCGGCTTTCCGCTCGGCCTCCTCACGGGGGTCAAACGCGACTCACACCTCGACACGACCGTCTCCGGCCTCACGCTCGTTGGCTCGTCGATCTCGACCTACGTGTCAGGCATCCTCCTCATCGCCGTCTTCTCCGTGGCGCTCGGCTGGTTCCCCGTCTTCGGCCTCGGCGACGGCGGCTTGGACCGTCTCTATCACCTGACGCTGCCTGCCATCGCGCTCGCAATCGCGCTTTCGGCGCTCGTCGCCCGAGTCACGCGAGCTTCGGTCGGCGTCGCGCTCGAGCAGGAGTTCGTCGAGACCGCTCGCAGCCGGGGATTCTCGGAGCGGCGGGTGATCGGGAAGCACGCTCTCCGAAGCGCCCTCGTCCCGGTCGTCACGATCACGGGTCTCGTCTTCGGCTTCCTCATCGCGGGCGCGGTGCTCGTCGAGTTCACGTTCGGGCTCAATGGCCTGGGTGCTTTGCTCATCCAGGCCGTTCGCACGCGGGACTTCCCCGTCGTCCAGGCGGTGACCCTCGTCTTCACCGTCGCCTTCATCGTCATCAATCTCCTGGTCGACCTCCTGTACGCCGTCGTCGACCCGCGGGTGCGCCTCCAAGGGAAAGGCACGTAGGATGGCCACGCCCGAGGCTGCCCTTCCAGCGCTTCATCGCCGACGGTACATTCCGCGGGCCGAGGCCCAGCTCTCCGCGGCCGCCGCCGGGTGCGTGATCGTCCTTCTCGTCGTGGTCGCGATCTTCGCGCCCCTCATCGCGCCGCAGGACCCGAACGCGGTCGACCTCGCGAACGCCCTCGAGCCTCCGAGCGCCGATCACCTTCTTGGAACTGATTCATCGGGGAGGGACATTCTCTCCCGGCTCATCGTCGGAACGAGGACGAGCCTCCTCGGGCCGCTCCTCGTCGTTCTCATCTCGACTCTCGTCGGAATTGTGCTGGGCATGGTCGCGGGCTACAAAGGCGGCATCGTCGACGGGGCCCTTTCCCGCGCGTGGGACGTCATGTTCGCCTTCCCGCCGCTCCTCCTCGCCATCGTCATCGTCGCGGCCTTTGGGCCCGGCTTCTGGACGACGACGCTCGCGATCTCGATCATCTACATCCCGCTCCTCGCGCGCGTCGTGCGCGGCGTCGTGCTCGTCGAGCGGGAGAAGGCTTATGTCGACGCGTGCAAAGTGCAGGGGTACTCGGGTATGCGCGTCTCCTTCGGGCATGTGCTCCCGAACGTCGCCCCGGCCATCGCCGCCCAGGCTACGCTCAATTTCGGCTACGCCCTCCTCGACCTGGCCGGCCTCGCCTTCCTGGGGCTCGGCGTACAACCGCCGACGGCCGACTGGGGCCAGATGCTCACGACGGGCCGGGACAGCCTCATCCTCCACTCGTACGGCGAGGTGATCTCGGCCTCCGTCACGATCGCGATTACCGTTGTTTGCTTCAACCTCGTCGGCGATGCTCTCTCCCGGCGGGCGGGCAGGTCGCGGTGAGCGAGCCCCTCCTCGAGCTTCGCTCGGTGACGACCCAAGTCGAGATCGAAGGCCGCTACTGGCCGGTCGTGAACGACATCAGCTTCTCGCTCGATCGCAGCGAGGTCCTCGGGCTGGTCGGCGAGTCGGGCAGCGGCAAGTCGATGACCGCGCGAACGATCCTCCGCCTTCTGCCGCCGAGGGCGCGCTCGGAGGGCGAGATCCTGCTGAACGGCGTCGACCTCCTCCGGATTCCGCCGAGGGCTCTCCGCGCGGTCCGGGCGAGACGGATCGCGATGATCTTTCAGGACCCGCGCGCGCACATCGACCCGCTTTGGACCTGCGGCGACCACCTGACGGAGGGCCTGCGCGTGCACGGTGGGCACAGCCGTGCCTCCGCCAGGATGCGTGCCCTCGAGCTCCTCGCGCAAGTCGGCATCACCGACCGGGAGCGGGTCCTCCGCTCCTATCCCGGCGAACTCTCTGGTGGCATGCTCCAGCGGGTGATGATCGCCGCCGAGCTGGCCGCCGACCCGGACGTGCTCGTCGCCGACGAGCCGACCACCGCCCTCGACGTCACCATCCAGGCCGAGATCGTGGCGATCTTCGACGATCTACGGCGTGATCGGGAACTGGCAATGTTGTTCATCACGCACGATCTCGAGCTCGCCTCGGCGCTCTGCGATCGAGTCCTCGTCATGTACGCCGGTCGCATCATGGAGGAGCAGAGGACGGAAGGCCTGTTCGCCGCGCCCCTACACCCCTACACGGCGGGTCTACTCCAGGCTCGCCCGACGCTCGAGGCCCGCCACGAGCGCCTCGCAGTCATCCCAGGGCGGCCGCCCACCCCGATCGACGCGCCGCCTGGCTGCCCCTTCCACCCGCGCTGCAGTTTCCGGGAGGACGCGTGCGTCGCCGAGGTGCCGCCCCTGCGTCGCTTCGACGTGGGCGCGTCGGCCTGCCGCCGTACCGCGGAGATCCGCGGGGAGTTGCGAGTGAAGGCGCCGACGGGTGCCTGAGCAGAAGCCTCTCCTCCTTGTCGAGGAGCTCGAGAAGACGTTCCTGATCCGGCGTGAGTTCTCGAGGGCACGCGAGGAGGTGCGCGCGGTCCGACGCGTCTCGTTCTCGCTCGATCCGGGCGGTGCGTTGGGCATCGTCGGCGAGTCGGGCTCCGGAAAGACGACCATTGCGCGCATGCTCGTCGGGCTGGAGCGGCCCACGTCGGGGCGGATCCTGCTCGAGGGCGGGGAGCTCTCCAGCCGACCGAACCGGGCCGAGCGGCTCGAGCGTGGTCGCGTCCTCCAGATCGTCTTCCAGGATCCCTACACGTCGCTCGATCCGCACCAAAGCGTCCGCCGCGCGCTCGACGAGGTGCAGAGGGTCCATTTCACCCGCGGCAAGTCCGTGCGCAACGCGCGTACTCTCGAGCTCCTCGACGCAGTCGGCCTCGGCGAGAAGGAGGCACGGGCGTTCCCCCGTGAGCTGTCGGGTGGGCAGCGTCAGCGCGCAGCCATCGCCCGCGCGCTGGCCGCCGAGCCGAAGGTCCTCATCCTCGACGAGGCCGTCTCGGCTCTCGACGTCTCGATCCAGGCCCAGATCCTCAACCTCCTCGCCGATCTGCGGCGCGAGTTTCAGCTGACCTACATCCTCATCTCGCACGACCTCACCGTCGTTCGGCAGGTCGCCGACCAGGTCCTCGTGATCTACCGCGGCCGCGCCGTCGAGATCGGGCCGGTCGAGACGATTCTCTCGGCGCCGCTTCATCCCTACACACGGCGGCTCCTCGAGTCGGTGCCGCGAGCGGGGATGGCGCTCGCGCGGCGTCCGGCCCCCTTTGACGTCGAGGATCAAGGTTGTCTTTTTAGACAACGGTGTCCCTATGCGTACGAACCCTGCTCCGAGGAGCCGGAGCTCGACGAGGTCGACCGCTCTCACGCCGCCCGCTGCTGGCTCGTGCACGGCGTCGGAGCAGTAGGCGAAAGGAGGGAGAAGGTTGGCTACTGAGCACGAGGGGAGGCTCGCCGTCGACGAGGCGGGCCACGAGATCTACTACCGCCTCTTCGGCGAGGACGACGAGACCTTGGTCGGCCTTCACGGCGGTCCCGGCGCCGACCACAGGTACCTGTCTCGGCTCGGCGAGCTCGCAAGCGATGGGCTCCAGGTGCTCCTATACGACCAGCTCGGCAGCGGAAAGTCTGACGTGCCCGACGACTCCTCGCTCTGGGTCGTCCCGCGCTTCGTCGAGGAGCTCGAGACAGTGCGGACAGCGCTCGGACTCGGCCCAGTGCACTTGATGGGCCAGTCGTGGGGCGGCATCCTCGCGCTGCAGTATGCGCTCGACCATCCAGAGGGCGTGCGGAGCCTCGTCCTCTCCAACACGGGCTCGAGCGTCAACGAGATCTTCCGCGGCATGACTCAGCTGCGCCTTGACCTCGGCGCCGACCTCTTCACGCGCATGGTCATGCGCGAGGGCGAAGGCGATGCCGAGAGCGACGAGTACCAGGCCATGGTCAAGCAGCTCTACGTGAGGCATCTGCGCCGCTCGACGCCGTTCGAGATCGACCGCTCACTTCGGGAGTTCGAGGAGATCATGGTCCCGCTCATGGACCTCGGGCCGGCGTACTTCGCGATGTGGGGGCCGCACGAGTTCCTGCTCACCGGCACCTTGGCCGACTGGGATGTCACCGCCCGGCTCGACGAGATCACGGTGCCAACGCTGATCCTCTGCGGGTGGTACGACGAGGTCGACCTGCGCTGCCACCGCATCCTCGCCGAGGGGATCCCGGACAACGAGTTCGTCATCTTCGGCAACTCGAGTCACGTAACCATCCTCGAGAAGGAGGGTGACGCCTATCTCGCCGTCATCCGGGACTTCGTCCGGCGCGCGGGCGCCCGGGTGACGTAAGCCGTGGGCTTCCGGATCACGTGCCCGAACTGCGGCGAACGCTCCTACACGGAGTTCTGGTTCGGCGGCGAGGTCCCCGACTCGGGGGACGACGACTTTGCCCGGGCGTGGCTGAGGCGGAACGCCGCCGAGGTACAGCTCGAGCGCTGGTTCCACGCCGCCGGCTGCCGCCGTTGGCTCACGGTCGAGCGCGACACCGTCACGAACGAGGTTCAGCGGGTGCGGGCTGCGCAAACAGCCGCCCGTAGCACGTGAGGCTGAGGCTCGACCCGGGTAACGGGCCCGGGGAGCGGACGTTTCTCTTCGAGGGAACGCCGGTCAGGGCCCTTCCTGGGGATACGGTCGCGTCGGCGCTCTACCGGACGGGCGTCCGGGTCTTCTCGCGCTCCTTCAAGTACCACCGTCCGCGCGGGCTCTACTGCCTGAGCGGAGACTGTCCGAACTGCCTTGTGACGGTGGACGACGAGCCCGGCGTGCGCGCGTGCGTGACCGGCGCGGCCGGTATCGCGCACGTCTGCCGCGCGAACGGATGGCCCTCGGCCGAGCACGATGCGCTCGCGGCCCTCTGGTACCTACGCCGGCTCCTGCCGGTCGGCTTCTATTACAAGACGCTCATCCGTCCGGCCGGCGCCTGGCCGTGGGCCGAGGGGTTTGTTCGGCGTCTCGCCGGGATCGGCCGCGCACCGCTCGACCCGCCACGCGCGCACCGCGAGTCCCGCCACCACCACGCGCACGTGCTCGTGGCGGGCGGCGGCGTGGCCGGCCTCGCGGCTGCCCTTGCCTCGGCCGAGGCGGGCCGAGCGGTCGTCCTCGCCGACGAGGGTACGATTGGCGAGAAGCTCCCGCCTGGACCGACTCAGGAGCGGGTCCAGGCCCTTGCCGCCCAGCTTCGGGGCTGCGAACACGCGACGATCCTCGAGAACGCCGCCGTGATCGGGATCTATGAAGGTCCGCTTGTCGTCGTGAACGGCGAGGACTTCCTCCATCTCGTCCATCCGGCCCGGGTCGTCGTCGCGACGGGGGCTGTCGAACGCCATCCAGCTTTCCCGGGCGGTGACCTTCCGGGCGTCTGGCTGTCCCGTGGAGCGGCACGCCTTGTGGGAGTCCACCGGCTCTCGCTCGGCCGGCGGATCGCCTTTGTAGGAGAGGCGGGCGAGACCCTCGACGCTCTTCGGGCAGCCGGGATAGACCCGCGCATCGTGGCCGAGGAGCGGGCGGAGAGGGAGCGGAAACGCTGCGACGCCCTCGTCCTCGCGCTTGGGCTCGTGCCGCGCGACAATCTTCTCCGCCAGGGCGCCGGCCTGTCGGTGACGGGAGCGGGCGATGTGGTCGCGCCCGGCTGCTCGCTCGACGAGGCCGAGGAGCACGGGCAGGCTGCGGCCCAGGGGCGGGGTCCGACCTCGAGACAGATCCGGCCGGGGCCGTTGCGAGGCGGCTTCGTCTGCCTCTGCGAGGACGTCACCGTCCGGGACCTCGAGGTCGCCTGGACCGAGGGCTTTCGCACGACCGAGCTTCTCAAGCGCTATACGACGGCGACGATGGGGCCCTGTCAGGGGATACTTTGCGACGCGCACCTCGGTGCGTTCGCGCGCGAGCGCACGGCGAACGGCGCCGCGAGCGCGCCGACGACAGCGCGGCCTCCGGCCCGGCCGATCCGGCTAGAGGACGCGGCCGCCGGCCACGCTGTCGTCGAGCAGCGGACCGCTCTGCACCAGCGCCATCTCGAGCTCGGCGCAGAGATGGAGTGGGCATCTACATGGAAACGACCGCGGACGTACGGCGACTCCCTCGCCGAATACTGGGCCGTCCGGCGAGATGTCGGGATCATGGACGTCGGTACGCTCGGCAAGGTTTTGGTTGCCGGTCAGGACGCGGTCGAGTTCCTCGAGCGCCTGTACCCCTGCCGGGTCGCCGACCTCGAGGAGAGGAGACTCCGTTACACGCTCCTCCTCAACGAGGCTGGCCACGTCATCGACGACGGGACGATCTGTCCGCTCGGCGGCGGGCGCTGGTATCTGACATTTACGACCGGGGGCGCGGATCAGGCGGAAGCGTGGCTGCGCGACTGGGCCGAGTCGTGGGGTCACGAGGTCTGGATTGCCAACGTCACGCACGCGCGGGGCGCGGTCAACGTCACCGGCCCGAAGGCGCGCGAGCTTCTAGCGCGGCTTTCGCGGGACCGCCTGACCAATGACGCGTTCCCGTACCTTCACAGCCGACGAGTTCGCGTCGCCGGTGTCCCTTGCGACGCCTTCCGACTCGGTTTCACCGGCGAGCTGGGCTATGAGCTTCACCACGCGCGCGAAGACGGCGACCGCCTTTGGGACGCGCTTCTCGAACGCGGCGCCGACCTCGGCCTTGTTCCGCACGGCCTTGAGGCCTTACGCGTCCTCCGGCTCGAGAAGGGACATATTCTCGTCGGACAGGACACCGATTTCGACTCGACCCCCGCGAAACTCGGCCTAGGACGCACTGTTCGAATGGACAAGGCCGACTTCGTCGGAAGGCAGTGCCTCGAGCAGACCGCCACGCTCCTGCCGATGCACGGCCTCGTCGGTTTTCGCTTCGAGGGCGCGGAGGTACCGCCCGAGGGGGCGCCGCTCACCGCGGACGGCCTTCACGCGGGCCACCTCACCTCGTCACGGTTCTCTCCCGTGCTCGGATGCGGGATCGCGCTCGGCTGGCTCCGACGCGTGAACGGAAAGCTTCCCCAGCGCGTCGAAGCCGCAGGCCGCGGGGGGCTTGTCACCGCAACGCCCTTCTACGATCCGATGGGAGTGAGGCTCCGTGGTTGAGCTGAGACGGAGCGGGATGCACGTGGTGCGGTGTCTGGCCCGACCTGAGACCCTCGATGCACTGCCCGAGATCACGGGCATCCATGCCTGCCACGTCGCCCCCGACGAACTTCTCCTGATCGGTCAGCCAGCCGAGGTCGACCTCCCGGAGGGTCTGGCCGTGAACGAAACGGGCGGTTGGGCGGCGTGGACGCTGTCCGGGCGCGATGCCGGCGAGGTGCTCGCTCGCCTATCGATGCTGCCTCCCGGTCTCGGCTTTCTCCAGGGCACCGTCGCGGGCGTCCCAGCCAAGGCGATCGTCAGCGAGGAAGAAATCCACCTGCTCGTGGCCGCCTCGCTCGGCCATCACGTCGAGGAGCGCTTCCGTGCGGCTTGCTCCGACGTGCTCGCAACGTGAGCGGGCTTCTGCGCCCGCGAGTCCTACTCCGGCAGGCGGAGCTGCGGCCGCGCTACGACGTCATCGTGATCGGCGGCGGGGGGCACGGGCTCGCAATCGCCTACTACCTCGCCAGCCACCACGGGATCCGCGACGTCGCGGTGCTCGAGCGCTCTTACATAGGCTCGGGGGGATCCGGGCGGAACACGACGGTATTGCGCGCGAACTACAAGACCCCGGAGACGATCCCGTTCTTTCAGGCGAGCCTGGATCTCTATAGGACACTGTCACAGGAGCTCGACTTCAACCTCCTGTTCTCCCCGCGCGGCCTCCTCTGGCTTGCGCACTCGGAAAACGCGCTTCGAATCCAGCGCGAGCGAGCGCTCCTGAACCAGGCGTTCGGCGTCGACACCGACTTCCTCGGTCCCGACCAGGTGAAGGAGGTTTGCCCGGTCGTCGACCTCACGGGCGGCGGCCACCATCCAATCCTCGGCGCGGCCTACCACCCGCCGGGCTCGATCATCAGGCACGATGCCGTCGTCTGGGGTTACGCGGCGGCGGCACAGCGTCTTGGCGTCCAAGTCCACCAGGGACTGGAGGTCACCGGCGTGACCGTCGAGAACGGCCGTTGCCTAGGTGTCGACACCCCGAGCGGGCCCGTCGCCGCCGGGGCGGTCGTCGGCGCCGTCGGGGGATATGCAAGCCTCGTCGCCGCGATGGCGGGCCTCCGCCTGCCGATCGTCACGCATCCGTTGCAGGCTTTCGTCACCGAGGCGTACAAGCCAGTGCTCGATCGGATCGTCGCCTCTCAAGACTTGCTCGTCTACGTGTCGCAGAGCGCCCGCGGCGAGCTCCTCGCCGGCGCCGAGATCGAGCGTTACGCAAGCTACTCGACCCGCTCGACCTTCACGTTTCTCTCCGAGGCTTCTGCGCGCTGCATCGACATCTTCCCCTTCATGGCGAAGCTCCGCATCCTGCGTCAGTGGACAGGCGTCTGCGACATGACCCCGGACTACTCGCCGCTCATGGGGACGACCGAGGTGGAACGCTTCTACCTCAACGCGGGCTGGGGCACGTGGGGCTTCAAGGCGACACCGATCGCAGGGGTGACAATGGCCGACCTTGTGGCGACCGGGAAGGTGCCGCCGCTTATCGTTCCCTTCGCCCTGGACCGCTTCCGTCGAGACCGGGCAGTCTCGGAGCGTGCTTCCGCGGGAACCCACTGACCTGCGGACTGACACGAGCAAGTCCTAGGCGCAACGCGGTGGAGAACTAGCTCGACCTCACGAATCGGCCGCTCTCCGGCGAGCCGGTTCTGGATTCGCTTGCGGGCAGAGACGCGTCATGCTCCCCGACTCCCGGCGAACGCCGGCTGCTCCAGGTTGAGGATGAGGTTCGAGAGTCGCCCTGGCGTATAGACGAGATCGTCCGTGCCTTCTTCCACGGACATGGTAAGCGAGCGCGGCATCGCCCTTCCCCCACAGCGCGTCCCCGGCTGTTCCGCCATCACGTGGTCGCCAGAACTCCGGCAGGCGGTAAGCTCGCCGGCAATCCCGCGCGTTCGATTAGCTCAACGCGGTAGCCGTCCGGGAAGCGCGGGTGCGCAAATTCAACCGCCCTCGATGAGCTCGACCCTGTAGCCGTCTAGATAGCGCACGTTCCTAAGCTTCTTCTTCGCAAATGCGCTACCGTGCGGACGAGGGCAGAGGCGATGACATTCGACGTCTACACGCGCGTGTCGAAGCTGGGCGAGCGCAGCGAGGACAACCTCCGCTCTCCC
>DATNOU010000116.1:0-40796 GCA_035601195.1 Gaiellaceae bacterium
CCCTTGTGTTCTCAAAGCCGACCGCGTGTCGTTGGCGACTGAGCCTTTTGCGAGTTGGTTCATTGCCGCGAGGTAGACGTCAACGGTTGTCCAGGCCTCCCGCCCATTGGCAGCTTGAGACCTGACTGACCACGAGGCCCCAATGCTTTTCGAGCTAGGGGTCACTCTCGTTGACTCTCTCACCGTCCATCCCGAGGCCATACCACCACCCTAGCCCGCCGCCGTAGTCCCAAGCACCCGAGGGAACGGCTCAGCGCTTGCGGCCGAGCGGATCCCGTTGTCGCTGGGGCTTGGCAGAGGCGAGTTCTACGCCTCTCGCGCCCGCCGGACAAGGGCCAAGAGGCTGCCAGTCACGGCGCCTGCGTCACTCAGGTTATCCAGCCTGTGGCCGGATGACTACGAAGCCGTAACCCAAATGCGCTTGGTCGACATCTAGGCTCCCCTCAATGGTTATCGGTCTCATCGTGTACCTCGCACTTTCGCTGCTGGCCGCACTCGTCATCTTCCCAGCCCTAACCGTTGGATCTCGCGCAGACCGCTGGATTGACATAACCGTCCATCAATTGTCCGAGCGTCAATTGAGCGGGACCTTCACTGCGGGCGATGAGCGCGAGCGCGACGCAATCGCGCGCTAGCAGTTCGTTGGCAACCACGCCCTAATCACGCATGATTGCGCGCCGTTCCTAGAAGAGCTGGTTTTCCCCGGCGAAGATCGCCGAGACCGACTCGTCCGAGAAGACGTTCTTGATCGTGTCCGCCAGGAGGAGAGACACGGTCAAGGGCGGAGGCAGGTTGTCGGGCCGGTTCAGCGGGTTCACCGGAACCGTGTCCGTCACAGCGATCTCCCTGAGCTCGCTCTTGCCGAGCTTCTCAAAGGCGCCGTCGGGGATGAGCGCGTGTGTGGCGCACGAATAGACCTCCGTCGCGCCCGCCTCACGGAGGGCCTTCGCGCCAGATATGAGCGTGCCGCCCGTGACGATGATGTCGTCGGTCATGATCGCCGTCTTCCCGGCCACCCGCCCGCTGACCTCAGTGACGGCGGCGACGTCGTGGGCGGGCCGCGTCTTGCGCATGAGCGCGAACTCCGCTTCGAGCATCTCTGCGAACTTTGTCGCCATCTTGGCGCGCCCGGGATCCGGGGAGACGACCACGATCCCGTCGCCGTAAAGCCCCTTGTCGCGGTAGTACTGCGCGAAGAGCGGCAGCGCCGTCATGTGGTCGACCGGGATGTTGAAGAAGCCCTGGATCTGGCCGGCATGCAGATCCATCGTCAGGACGCGGTCGACGCCGGCTGCGCCCAGCATGTCGGCGACGAGCTTTGCAGTGATCGGCTCGCGCGGAGACGACTTCTTGTCCTGGCGTGAGTAGGGGAACCACGGCATCACGGCCGTGATGCGATTCGCCGAGGCGAGCTTTGCCGCCTGGATCATGATTACGAGCTCGAGCAGGTGGTCGTTCGTCGCACGGCCGTGGCACGACTGGACGATGAAGACGTCGGCGCCGCGGATCGACTCGCGGAAGCGGCAGTAGGTCTCCCCGTTCTCGAAGGTCTCGAGCTCGACCTCGCCGAGCTCAATGTTGAGCTGATCGGCGATGCGATGAGCGAGCTCGGGATTGGAGCGGCCCGAGAAGAGCATGAGCTTGCCCGACGGGCCGCGCTCGATCCAGCGCCCGCGCTCGCCGCTCGGGTGGGTCACCTGAAGCTCCGGCACCTCGAGGCCCGGAAGCCGGGGCAGCTCAGTCGTTGGGCTTTCCACCGTGTCCTTCCTTGTTGACCTGCCGGGCCCGCGCGATCGCAAGCGCTCCCGGAGGTACGTCCTCGGTGATCGTGGATCCTGCTCCGATCCAAGCATCGTCGCCAATCTCGACAGGCGCAACAAAAACATTGTCGCTGCCGGTATGGACGTTGCGTCCGATGACCGTCCGATACTTGCCGCCGGCCTCCAGCTCGGGCCGGTAGTTGGCGGTGATGGCGCCCGCTGCGATGTTGGTGTCCTCGCCGATGTCGGCGTCGCCAATGTACGACAGGTGGGGCACCTTCGTTCTACCCCCGATGCTGGAGTTCTTCACCTCGACGAAAGCCCCGACCTTGACGCCAGGGCCGAGGACGGTTCCCGGACGAAGATAGGCGAAAGGTCCAACGGTGGCCTCGAGCCCGATCTCGGCGTCGACGGCGACCGCGTGCGGGCCCACCTCGGCGCCGGCCCGGACGATCGTGCTCCCCCGCAGGACTGTGAACGGGTGGATGACAGCCTCCGGCTCGATCTCCACACCCTCCTCGATCCAGGTGGTCGCGGGATCGATGATCGTGACGCCGGCGAGCATGTGCTCATCGAGGAGGCGGGCGCGCAGCACCGCCGCCGCCTGCGCCAGCTCCGCCCGGTTGTTGATGCCGAGGCCCACGATTGGGTCCGCGGCACGGTACACGGCTCCGCGCTTTCCGTCCTCGATGAGGAGGCCAACCGCGTCAGTGAGGTAGAGCTCGCCCTGGGCGTTGTCGCCCTCGAGTCGCGCCAGGGCTGGCCAGAGGTCGTCCGAGGCGAACACATAGATGGACGTGTTTAGCTCCTGCACGGCGCGCTCCTCGGGGCTCGCATCAGCCTCCTCGACGATGGCGCGGAGCCCTCCGTCCTCGTCCCGCAACACGCGGCCGTACGGGAGGGGCTCCTCAGGCTCGATCGAGAGGACGGTGACGGATGCATCGGAGCGACGGTGCTCGGCGACGAGCTCCTCGAGCACCTCGGAGGTGAGCAGAGGCGCGGCCCCGTCGAGGACGAGGACGTCCCCCGAGAAACCCTCCAGCGCCGGCCGGGCGACGGCGACAGCGTCTCCCGTCCCGCGCGGCTCCGCCTGGACGACGAGCTCTGCCTGGTCGGGAAGCGTGCGCGCGAGCTCGTCCCGCGTGGCGGGCGAGCAGACGACCACGAGGGGATCGGGGCCTAGCTGCTGCGCGGGAAGGAGTGCCCAGTCGAGGACGCGCCGGCCGAGTAGGGGATGGAGATGCTTCGGCCGGTCGGAGCGCATCCGCGTGCCCAGGCCCGCCGCCATCACGATCGCTGCGAGGGGCCGGGTCACGAGGGGATGATCATGGCTGGGGCGGGAGGATTCGAACCTCCGGTCACGGGACCAAAACCCGCTGCCTTACCGCTTGGCTACGCCCCACCGTCAAGAGCCCATCGTACGCCAGCGACTGGGGAGTCACCGCCGGCCGGGTCGATCGAGCAGGAGGATTGCGAGGAAGAAGAGCGCGAGCAGGACGAGCACGAGGATCGCCAGGAACTTCACGACCTCCCAGAGCAGCGGGACGATCAGCGAGATGAGCTGCGACGCGGCCAGGATCCAGGTCACCTCGTGCACCGTCGCCGAGCCGGTTCGGCGGCCGAGCAGGTACAGGGCGACGGCCACGACCGCCGCTCCCACGACCCAGAACCACCCGAGGCTGCTGAAGATGACGAGCAGGCTCTCGATGAAGGCGATCAGGAGAGCGATCCGGAGGCGGCGCTCGCGCAGCCAGCGCGAGCCAGCGCTCTGGCGATGTTCGAGAACTGGCTCGACGGTCACCGGCTCGCGACGCTACCAGACCGGAGCGACGAGCCAGACGCGGGCGCGCGTCCACAGCCGATGGGCCGCCCGTGCCGCATCAGCCCGGTGGTGGAAGAGCCCATAGACCGCGGGGCCGGCTCCGCTTACGTCCGCCCGAAAGGCGCCGCGCTCGAGCAGCTCGTCGACCAGGCGGGAGCGACCGGCGGGGGCCGCGAGGTCGTTCGGGGGGAAAAGCGCGAAGTCCCGCGGACGACGCACGGCGGACAGTGCCTCCAGGAAGACTTCACGCCGTCTTTCGAATTCTTGGGCGCCCTTCATGTGATCAAACCTTTCGTAGATGTCAGCAGTTGAGCTCTTTCGCGCGAAGCGTGAAAGAGCTATCAAGATCCAGTAGTCCTGGGGAAGCTCGACAGGGCGAAGGCGTTCGCCGGCTCCTTCGGCCAGCTTGGGCCCGGGCGTGAGGAAGAAGGGAACGTCGGCTCCGACCTCCGCCGCCAGGCCGGCGAGTTCGTCGTGCGTGAGTGGTGTCGAGAGCGTCCGGTTGGCGAGGTCGAGGGCCGCGCCGGCGTCGGCGCTCCCGCCTCCGAGACCGGCCGCGAGCGGGATCCTCTTCTCGAGGCGCACCCGCCACGCACCGTCGCTTCCCGCGGCAGCCGAGAGCTTCGCGAGCGCCGAGCGCACGAGTGTGTCCTTGCGGTATCCCTCGACGACTAGTGTGGGCGCGCGGTCGAGCGTGACCGAGTCGCAAAGGTCGATTCGTTGCATCACGGTGACGACCTCGTGCAGGCCGTCCGGCCGCACGGGGCCGATCAAGAGCGCGAGGTTGATCTTCGCGGCTGCCGGAACGCGGTTCACTGCAGCAGCTCGGCCAGCTTGACGAACTCGGGAGGAGCGAGGCGCTCGGCACGGATGTCGGCGGCCAATTGCATGGTGTCGAGCGCGCGGGCAGCTCGAACCCGCTCCACACCAGAGAGCTCGAGCGTGTTCACGAGGGTCTTCCGCCGGTGACCGAAGGCCGCCTGGACGACTCTCTTCACACCGGCGAACTCCGGCCCCCACTGGACGAGCCTGCGGAAGGAGACGAGCGCCGAGTCCACGTTGGGAGGCGGTCGGAAGACGCTCCGGGACACCGGATGGAAGCCCGTCCGCTCGGCCGTGAGCTGCACAAGCACGGAGACCGCCCCGTAGCTCTTCGTCCCGGGCGCGGCGAAGAAGCGGTCGGCGACCTCGCGCTGGATCATCACGCACCAGAACTCGACCGACGGAAGGCCGTCGAGGCTCTCGGCGACGAGCGGTGTCCCCACGTTGTAGGGGAGGTTCGCGACGAACTTGTTCGGCGGAGGGTCGAGGTCGGCCAGCGGGTACTGAAGCGCATCGGCGAAGACGAGGTTCACGTTCGTTCGAGTGCCGAAGCGCTGGCGGAGGTGCGGCTCGAGACCCCGGTCGATCTCGACCGCGTGCACGAAGCGGGCATGGTCAACGAGGTAAGAGGTGAGCACGCCGAGGCCGGGGCCGACCTCGAGCACGACGTCGTCAGGTCCTAGCTCAGCCATCCTCCCGGCGAGGGCGACGATGTTCTCGTCGACGAGAAAGTGCTGGCCGAGCTCCCGCTTGCGGGCGACCGGAACCTTCACGGCAGCTCGAAGACGGCGGTCGCGTTCTCGTCGATGGTCCGCTCGAGCTCGGCGGCATCGACACCGCGGACCTCGGCGAGCGCAGCGAGTGTATGGACCACGTTGGCCGGCTCGTTACGCCGGCCGCGCACCGCCTGCGGCGCGAGGTATGGGCTGTCCGTTTCGGCCAGGAGGCGGCCGGGCGGCACTCGCGCCGCGGCCGTGCGGAGGTCGGCCGCGTTCGGATACGTCACATTTCCGGCGAAGGACACGTACCAGCCGTGCTCGAGCGCCGGGCCGAGGAGCCCGACCGACGAGAAGCAATGGAGGACGACCCGAGCGTCCTCGGGAAGCTCCGCGAGCACCGCCACCGTCTCTTCGTCCGCCGCGCGCGAATGGACGACGAGCGGCTTGCCGAGGCTCACCGCGAGCGCGGCCTGAGCGCGAAAGAGCTCCAACTGCCCGCGGCGCGTGTAACTAGACGCGGATGCGTAATCGAGGCCGGCCTCACCCACGGCGACCGCTTTCGGCTGGGCGAGAAGCTCTTGGAGCTGCTCGACGTCTCCCTCCTCCACGTTCCCGGCCTGGTGCGGATGGAGGCCGAGAGCCGCGAACACGCCCTCCTCCCGCTCGGCGATCTCGAGGGTCGCGCGACACGAATCGAGACCCGAGCCGACCGCGATCACCCGGGTCACGCCCGCAGCCCGCGCCCGCCCGAGCGCGTCAGCCGCCTCTCCGTCAAGGGCGTCGAGATGCGCATGCGTGTCGACCACCTCAGGCGGCAGCGGAGGGAGCTTCGACCCTGGGAAACAACGGGGCGGCCGGCTCGATCCCCTCGACAGCGACCGCCTTGCCCGGCGCGACGCCTTCCCAGCCGAGATCCACAGGCTGGTTCAACGACTGGAGGATGCGCGGCGCCGTCTCCGGAAGGTAGGACGCGAGCGCCACGGCAACCGCGCGGAGCCCGTCGGCCAGCTCGTAGAGCGTCCGGTCGAGGTCGGAAGCCCGCGAGTCGTCCTTCGCCAGCTCCCACGGCTTTCGCTCCTCGACGAGCGCGTTCAACGAGCGCACCTGCTTCCAGATCCGCTCGATGGCACCGGTGATGTCGAAAGAGTCGAGCTGCTGCGCGACATCGTTGCCCAGGGCAGCGAGCTCATCCCCACCGGCCCCGGCGGCGGTGGCCGCCGGCAGGCGGCCGTCCCGGTACCTGGCGATCATCGCCGTCGTCCGCGAGACGAGATTGCCAAGGTCGTTGCCGAGCTCCCGCTCATAGCGCTCGTGGACCCCATCGATGGACACATTGCCGTCCTGGCCGAACTGAACCTCGCGCACGACGTAGAAGCGCACAGGATCCGCGCCGTAGACATCGATCAGGTCGAGCGGGTCGATGACGTTCCCGAGCGACTTGGACATCTTCTGCTCGCCGAAGAGCAGGTAGCCGTGCACGAAGAGCTGCCGGGGGACCTCAAGCCCGGCCGCGAGGAGAAGGGCCGGCCAGATGACGCAGTGGAACTTGAGGATGTCCTTTGCGAGGAGATGCCGCACCTCCGGCCAGAACACGGGGCGCAGATCCTCGCCCTCGCGGGCGAAGGCCAGAGCGCTCCAGTAGTTGATCAGCGCATCGACCCAGACATAGACGGTCTGGCCCGGATCCCACGGGACGGGCACGCCCCACCGCTCGGAGGCTCGACTGATGCTGATGTCGTCCAGCCCCTGCTCGATGAAGCTCCGGGCCTCGTTGTAGCGGAAGCGGGGCAGCACGAACTCCGGGTTTCGGTCATACAAATCCAGCACCCGGTCCTGGTAGGCCGACAGCCGGAAGAACCAGTTCTTCTCCTCGACGTACTCAGGGACGATCCCGTGAACGGGACATTTCCCGTCGATCAGCTCGGCCTCGGTGTAGAAGGCCTCGCACCGAGGGCAGTAGAGCCCCGCATAGACGTCTTCGTAGATCGCGCCGGCGTCGTAGACCCGCTGGACGAACTCTTGGACGGCCGCCTCGTGGCGCGGGTCCGTCGTGCGGATGAAGAAGTCGTTGGACGCGTTCACCCGCTCCGTCATCTCGCGGAACGCGGCGGCGTTGCGATCGACGAACTCCTTGACGTCGAGCCCGGCCTCGGCCGCGACGCGTGGGATGTTCGTCCCGTGCTCGTCGGTGCCGGTGAGGAAGAACGTCTCCTGCCCGCGCTGTCGGTGGTGGCGGGCGAGGATGTCCGCTGCAATGGTCGTGTACGCGTGGCCTATGTGGGGCGTCGCGTTGACGTAATAGATGGGCGTGGTGAAGTAGACGCGCACTGCGCGCAATCATAGGGACGGCCTCCCGCCACGCCGGGCTTCCGCTCCTTTGCAGGGTTAGAAAGACCAAGGCGGAGGAAAGCTCACATGTGAGCCCGCACGGGCGGACACCAGGGTCGGAGGCGATGGGAGCGAGACAAGCGATGAGATCGGCGACGCGTTCGCCGCGAGGGGTGACGACAACCGGGATCGTCCGTCACATCGACGAGCTCGGTCGCATCGTCATCCCGATCGAGATCCGGAAGAGCTTTGGCCTCGGTGAGAAGGATCCGCTCGAGATCTCCGTCAAGGACGAGACGATCCTCCTCTCGAAGCCGCAGAGCATCTGCGTCTTTTGCGGAAGCGAAGACCCGCTCGAGGTATACCGCGGGCGATCGGTCTGTCGCTCCTGCATCGCGGAGCTGGCGACGCAGGACGGCTAGACCCGCGGCAGCGGTCAGGAGAGCGGGAAGCAGCGCCCAGGGCCACCGAGCGCCCTGACCCCACTCGTCGATCGCCGTGACTCCCTGGCGGGCCCGGTTCACCAAGGGCTCGAACGAGCGCCGCTCCGTCCGCGCCGGGAGCACAGAGAGTTGCACCTCTGGGCGAGTCCCGACCGCACCTCGCCGCACCGCGTGCTCGATCGCGCGCCGAGCCGAGAGGCGGCCGCTCCTGTTCGCTTTCAGATGCCCACCCGTAGGAGCGGTGGCGGGGCGAACGTGGCCTGGGACACTCGGCTGCTCGGCAACGGGCTGCGGAGGAGGTAGGGGCGGCGGCGAGGCCGCCGGCGGGGCCGGGGCGTCGGCGGCAGGCGCGGGCGCGGGCTCGAGAGCCGGGGCAGGAGCCGGCTCAGGCTCCGGCGTCGCGGCCGGCCGCGGAGGCAGGAAGCGAAGCGGATCGAGATAGCCGTTCGGGTCCGACGTGACGAACGCCGAGATGGACGTGCGGCGCGGCGGCTCCCAGCTCCCCGCTCGGCCCAATCGTCCCGACGATCGCGCCTTCCGCGACCGCCGCCCCTCGTGTTATGGCAATCGTCCCCAACTGGACGAGCGTGACCGAGTACCCGTCCGGCGTCTGGATCGTCACGCTTTTGCCACTCGTCGGCACCGTCCCGGCAAAGCTGATCCTCCCACCCGCAGGCGCGCGCACCGACGTCCCCAGGGGCGCTCCGATGTCGATGCCGCGATGCTGCCCCCCGGCGTAGGGGTCGTCGCCGAGCTTGAAGGGTCGTAGCACCGGCCCATCCACGGGCCAGGTCCAGGCGAGCGCGGGCTGCACGCCGACCTGGAACGCGAGGAGGACCGGAAGCAGGATGACTAGACGCTTCATCGTCTGCTCCTCCTCGTTGTCAGTTATGGAAACATGGTTACCGTAGCAACTCGACCGGACGTTGTCAATACAGGCTACAGAGAGCTGCGATACAGGCGGTTCCGCCGAACACCGGTCAGCTTCGCGACGAGATCCGCCGCGCGACGGCGCGGGATTCCCGCGGCGACGAGCTCAGCGACGGCAGCGAAGCTCGCTTCTTCGTCCGCCCCCGCTCCGCCACCCGGGGCCGGCCCGATCACGAGCGTCACTTCGCCCTTCGGCGCCTCGCGAAAATGCTCGGCGACCTCGCGCGCCCGGCCGCGCACGACCTCCTCGAATCGCTTCGTGAGCTCGCGGCACACCGCCACCTGGCGCTCCGGCGATTCGGCCGCGAGCGAGGCGAGGCTGGTCGGCAGCCGCCGCGGCGACTCGAACGCGACGACGGGGCCCTCCCACGCCGCCGTCTCCTTCCAGAAGCGGGAGAGTGCCCGGGCCTGCCGCGGGAGGTAGCCCGCGAAGGAGTAGCGGTCGCCGACGAGGCCGCTCGCCACGAGGGCGGTCTCGACAGCCGACGGCCCGGGGAGCACGATTACCTCCAGACCACGAGCGAGTGCTGCTGCAATCAGCCGTGCCCCGGGATCGTTGAGAGCGGGCAGACCCGCGTCGCTCGCAAGCGCGATCCGCTCGCCCGCCTCGAGGCGCGGTAGCACCTCCTCCACCCGCTGAGCCTCGTTGTGCCGGTGATAGCTGAGGAGCTTGGCCCGCACGCCGTGCCGATCCAGGAGAGTCCGAGTCCTGCGCGTGTCCTCGCACAAGACGAGGTTCGCTTCCCTCAGCTCCCGCAACACGCGCAATGTGACGTCCTCGAGGTTCCCGATCGGGGTCGGGCAAACGACGAGAGGCATCTAGATCGAAGCCGCTGACATCGCCTCGAAGCCGACGAGTCCGGCCCCCACCAGCCCTGCCTCCGGACCGAGCAGCGCGGGGACAATGCGAACCAGCTCGCGCGCCGGCAAGAGCGCACGTTCCGCCACGACTTTCCTGGCCGGATCGAGGAGCAGGTTCCCCGCGCGGGCGAATCCGCCTCCGATGACGACAAGCTCGGGATTGAACACGTTCACGAGCGAAGCGATGCCGGTCCCGAGGACGAAGCCGACCCGCTCCAGCAGGTCGCGGGCGTCCCCGGGACCCTCAGCGGCGAGATCGACGGCCAGACGAGCGTCAACGGTCTCCCCCGCCGCCAGGGCGCGCCCGAGGTCGCCCTCGGGACGCTCCGCGGCCACCTTCGCCGCCATGTGGTCGGTGGCCGTGCCCGAGGCGAGGGCCTCGAGGTGCCCCAGGCCCGGGCAGGTGCCCTGGCACGGCGGCCCGTCGAGGTCGAGGGTGATGTGGCCCAGCTCGCCCGCCGCTCCTTGGGCGCCGCGGTAGAGCTCTCCGTCGAGGATGAGCCCGCCGCCGATCCCGGTGCCGAGCGTCAACATCACCATGTGGCGCGTCCCTCGGCCGGCGCCGAAACGGTGCTCGGCGAGCGCAGCCGCGTTGGCATCGTTTTCGATCGCCGCCGGGAGTTCGAAGCGCTTCGTGAGGTGGTCCCGGAAGTCGAGGCCCGCCAGAGGGATGTTCACAGAGCTGACCGCGCAACCTCGCTGCTGGTCGATCGTCGAGGGGATGCCGACGCCGATCGCGCCGACTTCCTCCGCGCGCAGCTCCTCGATCGCCGAGTCGACCTGGGCGAGAAGCTCTTCCTCGCTCCCGAGCGCCGTCGGTCGCACGGTCCGCTGCACGATGACGCCTTCCTCGTCCAGGACGCCGGTCAGGAGCTTGGTCCCGCCGAGGTCGACAGCGATCACACGGGGGGTGGCCATCGTCCGGCGGCTACCATAACCCGTCCCGGTGGCCGGCAAGGACAAGCCATACCGCGTCTACAGGGGGGGTCGCGCGAAAGGGCCCATCCGCCACGAGCCTCCGAAGAAGGAGGCCGGCCGCCGCGACGGCGACGGATACACCTACAAGGGGCCGAAGCCCGCACGCAAGCCGCGGCGCTGGCGGCGACGGATGCTCTGGGCGCTCGTCGGCGTCATCCTCCTGTTTCTCGTCTGGGCCGTCCTCGGGTACCTCGCCTTCCGGAGCGGAATCAAGGACGCGAACAAGCGGCTCGATCCGCTGGCGGCCCGCGCCCTCACGCCCGAGAAAGGTCTACTGCTCTCGAACGCGAGCAACATCCTGGTGCTGGGGGCCGACGCGGGCAGCAAGAGCCGGCAGGGCACGCAGGGGCGCTCCGACACGATCATCCTCATCCGCACCGACCCGGACAACCACAAGATCGCGCTCCTCTCCATCCCGCGCGACCTCCGGGTGGAGATCCCGCGCCACGGAACGCAGAAGATCAATGCGGCCTATGCGTTCGGTGGCGCCACGCTCGCCGTCAAAACGGTCGAACGCGTGACCGGCCTCCGGATGAACCACGTCGTGGTGGTGGACTTCTCGACGTTCGGCGAGGTCGTCGATGCGCTCGGCGGCGTGACCATCAACGTCCCGCACCCGATCCTGTCGAACAAGTTCGAGTGCCCCCGCCATACGCAGGCCCAATGCGCCCGCTGGCCGGGCTGGCGCTTCCGCAAGGGGCCGCAGGAGATGAACGGCCGCACAGCGCTCATCTACTCCCGCATCCGGGAGAACAAGCTCGATCCGAGCGAGTCCGACTTCACACGAGGGGAGCGCCAGCAGGCGGTCATCCAGGCGATGGCGGACGAGACCACCAGCTTCAGCACCTTCCTCAAGGCGCCCTTCATCGGGGACGACCTCGTGAGCCCGCTCGCGACGGATCTCTCTGCGGGACAGATCCTCCAGCTCGGGTGGGTGAAGCGGCGGACTCCGAGCAGCGGATGGCTGCGCTGTCGGCTCGGCGGGACGATCGCCAACTTCGGCGGGGCCTCCTACGTGATCGGCAGCGAGGAGAACGTGTCCGTGATCGCCATGGTCACCGGCAAGTCGGCGCCCCAGCCGCCGCTTCCGGGCTCCGGCCCGTTCGGGCCCGGCTGTCTCGTCGGCAAGTAGCCCGGGCCTACTACTAGGTCTCGGCCGGCTTCTTGGCCTCCGAGGACTTGTCTGAGGATTTCTCCGAGGACTTGTCCGCGGCCTTGTCCTTGGCCTGCGAGTCCGACTTGTCGCCGTCGCGCGCCCCGTCCTTCTTCCGACCCCCGCGGCCGTAGTCGGTGCTGTAGAAGCCCGAGCCTTTGAAGTGGATCGCCGCGGGGTAGAGCACCTTCACGACGGGTGCCGCACCGCAGATCTGGCACTCTGACGGAGACGGATCGCTCATCCGCTGGAAGAGCTCGAACGTGTGGCCGTTCGGGCAGCGGTACTCATAAGTAGGCATCGGAGAAAGGGCCGCGGTGCGGCGAGAAATGCTAGCAGGGAGCACGGCTCTCCCCGGCACTCGCGCCGAGGGAGTGCCAGCCGAATCGGGCCGGAGCCGGCGGTGGGGGTTTGCAGATGCGTACCGCCTCGGCGTCGGCGCGATCACCGGCGCGCTGGCGGCATTCCTGCTCCTCCAGGCGATCCACTGGCCGCCGCACGAGGACGAGACGCTGGTCTTCTTCGTCAGCCGCGAGCCGTTCACGAATTTCGTCTCGACGGTCCTCGAGGAGCGAGGCGGCGCCCCGCTCCACTTCCTGCTCGCGCACGCGGTCGACTCGGTCTGGTCGAGCCTTCTCGGACTCCGGCTCATCTCCGTCGTCTTCGCCCTGGCGAGCATTCCCGTCATCGCCGCGCTCGTCGCGCGTCTGACGGACAAGAGGACGGCGCTCGTCGCCACGGCGATTGCAGCGGCGAGCTGGATGACCGTTTACCACGGGATCTACGCACGCATGTATTCGCTTTTCCTGTTCACGAGCGCGCTCTCGTTCCTGCTCCTGCTGCGCGCCCTCGGGCGGCGCGACGTCTGGCCATGGGTGGTATGGGGCCTCGTCACCCTCGCCGCCATCGCGACCCAGCCCTACGGTGCTTTCGTCCTCGGCGCCGGCGCTCTCTTCGCGGTCGTACGCAGGCGGTGGGATCCGGCTCCGCTCCGTCCGGCGCTCGTCGCCGTGGTCGCGACGTCCCTGCTCGCCCTTCCGCTCTGGCTCGTCTACCGAGTGCTTGCGAACCGGTTCGACGTCGGGGTTACCGGCTCGAGCGGCTCGAAGCTCGGCTCTCCCGTCGACGTGCTCGCCTATCTCGTGCGCGTCGCCGGAGATTTCACCGCGGGCTGGACTCCCGCCGTCGCGATCGTCCTCCTGGTGGCGCTCGTCGGGCTCGTCGCGCTCGCGCGGGAGCGGCCACAAGCCGCGTTGCTGACCGGAGCTGTCGTCCTCGTGCCGACGGCCGCCTTCCTCGTCACCCGCTCAGGCGGCAGCGTCTCGCTCGAGAGCCGTCACCTCATCTTCGCCCTGCCGTTCTTCGCCATGCTCGTCGCAGTCGGCCTCCTGCGGCTGGCGGCGCTCGCCCGCGCCTGGGCGCTCCCCAGCCTCGCCTTTGGGATGGCACTCCTGCTCTCGGCAGAAGTCGCGTGGGGCTGGCACAGGACTCCGTGGATGTACGGCGGCGAGCCCGCAGTTCGCAAGGATGCGCGGGACCGCGCCGCCGCCTGGCTCGCCGCGACGAGTCGCTCCGACGACGTCCTCTTCGGCTACGAGCCGCTCGCTCTCGACGCGTTCGAGAAAGGAGCGCCGTTCGGCCACGTAATCGTTCAGCGGGCCGATCCCAAGCTTGCGCTCGACACGCTCGCGGAGGCGCGGAAGCCCCTCGGGCGCGGTGTGTGGATCTTCGACGCCACCGACCAGCTCGACGCCTCGAAGCAGCGCTTCAGCGTTGCAAGCATCAGCCCGGGGCCGCAGTTCGAGGTCAGGGCGTTCGGCCCGTTTCTCGTGATCCGCACGCCGAAGCCGGTGCTCACCGCGGAAACGTTCTTCCGGGACACCGCCATCGTCGAGTATCAGGGGAGGCTGATCGGGATCGGCGACGCCGGTCTCAACTACCAGACGGCCGTCACCGCGCTGGCCCGCATCCAGGGCCGGCGCTAGCACGTCACAATTCGCGCATGTCTGCTGCCGGCGCACCCACCAGCGACGAGCGCAAGATCGCCACCGTCCTCTTCGCCGACCTCGTCGGCTCGACCGAGCTTGCGAGCGACGAGGACCCCGAGCGTGTGCGGGCCCTCCTCGAGCGCTTCTATGACGCAATGGAATCGGAGATCCAGAGCTCGGGCGGCACAGTCGAGAAGTTCGCGGGAGATGCGGTCATGGCTGCATTCGGCGCGCCGGCGGCGCTCGAGGATCATGCGGAGCGCGCCCTCCACGCGGCGCTCGCTATGCAGCGGCGCCTGAGCGAGCTTGGTGACGATCTCGGACTGCGAATCGGCGTCAACACGGGGGAGGTCGTCGTCGGCCGCTCCCGCGAGGGGAGCTCGTTCGTTTCCGGGGACGCAGTCAACGTCGCGGCACGTCTCGAGCAGGCGGCCGGCGCGGGCGACATCCTCGTCGGCGAGCGTACGGCGGCCGCAGCACGAGGCGCCTTTGAGTTCGGCGAGCGGGCGACGGTCGACGCCAAGGGAAAGCCCGGGGGAGTCGCCGCGCGCCGGCTCGTCCGCGCGCTAACCCTCATGCGCCCGCGCGGCGTGAGCGGGCTCAAGCGCGCGTTCGTCGGCCGCGAGGGCGAGTTGGAGCTCCTGCAGGCCACGTACAACCGTGTCGTCGTCGAGCGCCGACCGCATTTCGTCACAGTGATGGGCGACGCCGGGGTCGGCAAGACGCGGCTCGTGCGAGAGCTCTGGGAACGGCTCGGCGATGAGTCGCCGGGGCCTCTGCGTCGGACAGGGCGCTGCCTGCCTTACGGACACGGCATCACCTACTGGGCGCTGGGCGAGATCGTGAAGGAGCAGCTGGGCCTCCTCGAGAGCGATCCCCCGGAGACTGTGCGCGCGAAGCTCGGGGAGCACGAGATCCTCGGTCTGGCGCTCGGTCTCGAAGTCGCAGGCGAGCTACATCCGCTCGCCGCACGAGAGCACCTCCATCAAGCGACAGTCGCTTTCCTTGAAGAGCTCGCGTCTGAGCGGCCGCTCGTCGTCCTCGTGGAAGACATTCACTGGGCCGAGGAGCCGCTGTTCGACCTGCTCGAGCGCACCCTCCGCGAGGTCAACGGCCCCCTCCTCTTGCTTGCCACGGCGCGCTCGGACTTGCTCGACCGCCGTCCGGCCTGGGGAGGCGGCCGACGCAACATGACGATCCTCGGTCTGGAGCCCCTCTCGACAGACGATGCGAGCTACCTGCTCGACGAGCTCCTCGCTGCCGACCTTCCTGCTCCCATCCGGGACGTGGTCGTCTCCCACGCAGAGGGAAATCCCTTCTTCGTCGAGGAACTGATCGGCAACCTCATCGATGCAGGCGTCCTCCAGCGCGAGAACGGGAGCTGGCGCGCGAGGGACCTGCCTCCCGGCTACACCATGCCGGATTCCGTGCAGGCAGTGCTCGCTGCCCGGATCGACCTCCTGGGCGAGGTCGATAAGGCGGCTCTGCAAGCTGCCGCCGTCATCGGACGCGTCTTCTGGCCCGGACCGGTACGAGATCTCATCGGCGGCTCGGAGCCTAGCTTTGACGCGCTCGAGGAGCGTGATTTCATTCGACGCCGCACAGGCACGTCGCTCGAGGGCGAGCGTGAATTCGCTTTCAAGCACGCCCTGACGAGGGAGGTCGCCTATTCGTCTCTCCCCAAGGCGCGCGTGCGCGCCTGCACGCGGAGTTTGCCGGTGGCTCGAGCGCGTCGGCGAAGGGCGCGACGAATGGGCTGCGCTCCTCGCCCACCATTACGCCGAGGCTGCGCGACCGGAAGACGCCGACCTGGCCTGGACGGAATCCGAGAACGAGCTCGGAAGAGTGCAAGAGAAAGCCGTGCGCTGGCTGAGGCGGGCAGCCCAGCTTGCGATCGACCGCTATGAAGTGGACGACTCACTCGTGCTGCTTCACCGTGCGGTCGAAATGGCCTCCTCACCGGAAAGCTCTGCCCCGATCTGGTTGGAGATCGGGAACGCGAACGCGCTCAAGTACGACGGGGAAGCTTTTTGGACGGCAATGCAGCGATCCCTCGAGCACTCAACCGATCCGGCGACCACGGCGAAGACGTACAGCGACCTCGCCTTTCAGGCCTCGATTCGCGGAGGGATGTGGAAGAAGCATCCCCCTCCAGACACCGTGGCTGGCTGGGTCGAGCAGGCGCTCGAGTTGACAGGCGAGGAGACTCCCGAACGAACCCGTGCGCTGATCGCTCAAGCGAGCGTGGATCGCGAGGTAGGCGAAGCGAGCGCGCGCGAGGCGAGCACGCTCGCCGACCGGCTGGGCGATCCCGAGCTGCGCTCTTGGGCGTGGATGTCCCGGGCCGTGGCCGCTTTCGAGGCTGACCGCTTCGAGGATGCCTTGACGTGGGCGCAGCGGCGTTTTGATCTCGAAGCGGCAATCAGCGATCCGGATCATCTTGTCGAGCTGCGCGAGAGTGCGATGCCTCCGGCCGCCGCGCTGGGAAGGCTGCGCGAAGTTCATCGGCTTGCCCGCGAACATGACGGCCTAACGAAACGCCTCTCGCCCCATCACCGCATGCACAGCGTCGCGGTTCTGACCGAGGTCGAAGAACTGGCGGGAAACTGGAAGGGAATCCGGGCACTCGAGGAACGCGTCGAGCAGGCCGTCGAGGCCAATCGCGACACCCCCTGCGTCAGAAACGCCCGCTGCCTGCTCTTGTGTGCGCTGGCCCGAGCCGAGGCCGGCGACGAGGAGCCTGCTCGCAACCTCGAAAGCGCCGCGGACGAGCTCGGTATGGAAGGACACGACTACGCTCTCGAGGCTGTAAGGATCCGTCTGGCGCTCGCGCGCGGCGACTAGACGAGCTCGGCCAGCTCATGAAAACGCGCGCCCGGGAGCGATTCGTTTTCGGCCCGCAGGAGCACGCGGCGAGGCTCGACGCCTTGGCGGCCCTGCGGGACCGCGAGCGCGTCCAGGAACTTGCGCCCCGCTTCCTCCAGCGGCGGACATACCTCGAACCGTTCGCCTTGCGGTCTCTCGGCATCGTCCGGGAGGACGAAAACTTGATCCGGCAGTCTCTCGAGCGCTTCGAGGCACTCAAGCTCGACTGGCACGCCGAGCAGACGCGCGCCTTGCGCTAGCGCTCGTCGGCGCGGGCTTCCTCCTCGACGAGCTCCTGGTAGCACGGAGCCTGCTCGAACGCGGCCAGGCCGGCCGGCGAGGGCCGGCGTCCGGGTCGCGGCTTCACCCGCATCCGGCCCGCCGCGGCGACCCCGGCGAGGCTCCCCAGGAGCCCGCCGATCAGAAAGGAGCGAAGACGCCGGCCGCGCTCGTTGTTCATGTGGCGAAAAATGCCACAGATGATCTGTTCGCTGGGGGATCTACTCCTCGATGTCGTCGTCCGCCTGGAGGGTCCGATCGCGGAAGATACGGACACGTATGGGCGCACGAGAGTCGGAGCGGGCGGCCAGGCGGCGAACGTCACGGCGTGGCTCGTGGCACTCGGGGGCCAGGCGCGCTTCGTCGGAAAGCGGGCGCGAGACACCGCCGGACGCCTGGTCTCGGAGGAGCTCCAGGCTCGGGGAGTCGAGGTCGCCGGGCCCGAGGTGGAGACCGGCACCGGCACCGTCGTCTCGATCGCGACTGCCGACGGAAAGCGGACGATGCTGAGCGATCGTGGCGTAGCTCCCGAGCTTCAACCGGATGAGCTGGACGGCACGTGGTTCGAGCGCTGCGAGCGCCTGCACCTTCCCGCCTACAGCTTGCTGCTCTCCCCCATCCGCGAGGCCGCGCTCGCTGCTGCCAGGCTCGCCCCTGCCGTTAGCGTCGACCTCTCGTCGACCGCCGCGATCCGGACGGCGGGCGTCGAGCAGCTCCGCCGCGTGATCGCGGAGCTAGGGCCCGACATCGTCTTCGCCAACGAGAACGAGGCGGCGCTCGTGGGCCGGCTTGACGTGGAGACGGTCGTCGTGAAGCGCGGCGCACGAGGCTGCTCCGTCTACACAGGCGGGGAGGAGCGCGCATACCCGGCCGAGCCCGCCGAAGCTGCCGACTCCACCGGAGCGGGCGACGCCTTCGCCGCGGGCTTCCTCCTCGGCGGCCCGGGGCTCGCGGTGCACGCTGCCGCCCGCTGCGTCGGGCAGATGGGAGCCATGCCGTAGTGGAGCTACTCCGCATCCATCCGGAGGTGCGAGCGGCCCTGGAGGCACGCCGCCCCGTGGTCGCGCTGGAGACGACGCTCGTCGCGCACGGCTTTCCGGGGGGAGTAGGGGCCGAGGTCGCCGCGGAGGCCGAGCGGCGCGTGCGCGTCGCCTGGGCGGTTCCTGCGACAGTCGGAGTCATCGGCGGACGCATCTGCGTCGGCATGGAGGAAGGCGACCTGGAGCGCTTTGCCTCCGCGCCGGAAGCGCGCAAGGTGGGCCCGCGCGATCTCGCCGCGTGCGCGGTCAAGAAAGAGCTCGGCGCCACGACGGTCGGGGCGACGCTCGCGGTCTGCCGCGCGGCGGGCATCGGGTTCATGGGCACAGGGGGGATCGGTGGCGTCCACCGCGGATTCGCGGAAACGCTCGACGTTTCGGCCGACCTGGGCGAGCTGGCCCGAACGGAGGCGATGGTCGTCTCCTCGGGCGCCAAGTCGATCCTCGACGTCGCCGCGACCGCCGAGGTGCTCGAGACGCTCGGCGTTCCGGTCCTCGGCTGGAGGACGGACGAGATCCCGCTCTTTTACCGGGCGGGAGGCGGCCCACCCGTCTCGCAGCGGGTCCAGAGCGCCGAGGAGGCCGCGCAAGTGGCCCAGTTTCACTGGCGCCTGGGCCGCCACTCGGGGATCGTCCTCGCGCGCCCGCCCGACGAGAGCCTCGACGTCGAGCCTTTGATCGAGGAAGGCCTCGCGGAGGCCAACCAGCGCGGGATTCGCGGCCAGGCGCTCACGCCGTTCGTCCTCTCATACCTCCACGAGAAGAGCGACGGGCGCACGATCGAGCTCAACAAGCGGCTCATCGCCGAGAACGCAGGACTGGCGGCCGAGATCGCGGTCGCGTACTCGAAGCTGCCGTGAGGGTGTTTTTTGCACCAGCCGCTGCGCTCGTCGCCCTGGCGGCCGGGTGCGGTGGCAGCTCGCCACCCGAAGGCGGGGCGCCGGCGGAGACCAAGACGGTGCTCGAGACCGCCCCGACGAATCCGGCTCCTTCCACGACGGCGCCCCCGCCCACCCCGACGGGACCCAAGCCGCTCTCGGGCCTCCCGGCTTTCACTGGCGGCTATGAGGAGTGGACGAAACTGAACCGCAAGCCAATCCCGCCCCGCGAGTCCGGCGACGCACACCTCGGGAGGAAGAACGTTTATGCCTCCGAGAAGCGCCGTCCGAGCGGGAGCTTCCCCAACGGGACGATCCTGGTGAAGGAGGCCGTCCGGCCCGGCAAGGACTTCATTGGCCTCATCGCCATCATGTGCAAGGAGCGCGGTCTTGATCGGGCCCACAACGACTGGCGGTTCGTCGAATACACCCGCGACTCGGCCGGCGCGCGGTTCACCGAGACGGCAAGCGACTCCGTCTGCTGGACCTGCCACATGGGAGCGCAGCAGACCGACTACGTCTGGATCTATACGTTGGGACTCGCCCGCTAGCGCCCGGCTACTCGTCGACCCGCTCGATCGCGACGATGTCGTCCCCGTCGAACTCGGCCTCGCCCGCCTCGCCCCAACCAACGATGTCGCCGCTCGGCAGGATCGCCACCGGCGCGATCACAGTCCCGTCCCGCAGGAGCAGGCGCGCCTGGTGGGCGCCGAAAGCGTCCTGCGGCCACTCGGCCACCTCGGCCCGGAGCCAGTCCGGCAGCCGGGGCGGCTCGGGCGCTCAGCTACTCAGCTCCCGAGGAGCTCGATCACATCGTCCACGTCGAGCATCTCGTACGACTCGGTGTGGACACTCCCGCGCGCACCCAGGATGACCGACACCTTGGCGATTGCGGAGGAGTCGGTTGCCTCGACGATGTTGACGAAGTCGTGCGGCCCGAGGAGGAACCACTGGTAGAGCACCTTGACGCCGAGCTCCTCGACGTCCTTGTTCACCTCGTTGATCCGCTCGGGGTTCGCGCGCAGCGTCTGGAGCCCCTGCTCGCTCAGGCGCGACAGCATCAGGTACTTCGGCATGTGGCCTCCTAGGTCGGCGGTTTCGCCGGCCGCGAGGATAACGCTCTCACCTTCTGCTCGAAATAGAGGACGCTGAGACCGAGGAAGAAGAGTGGCGCAAGGATCACTTGCGCAATGGCCACGGCGACCGCGCGACCGTTGTCCGCGAAGCCGACGAGCGTCGCCGCGAGCACGATCCCCAGCACGACGTAAGCGATCACGAGAGCGGCCGAGATCCCCATGGCGTGGAGGTACTCAGCCCGCGCCAGCGAGACGGAACGAAAGAGGGTGTAGCCGAGGCGGTCGAACCATGTTTTCGCCTGCGGATCCTGCTCGAGCATCGCCACCGGGATCGAGAACCCCATCAGACCGAGCCAGGCGACCGCGAGGAGAAACAGGTAGAGCTGCGTCACGGCCAGCGCGAACGGGACGGCCACGACGAGAGCCAGGACGAGCAGCGTCGGGAGCCGTAGACCCGTCTGCGCCCACGCTTCCGCCAGGGGGTCCCCCGCGGCCACCCGCGCCGCGGCGGCATACGAACCCGTGAAGGCGAGCGCGATGATGACGACGTCGACGGCGGTCGGCGTAACGAGGGTGGCGAGGAACGCTCCGCCGATCGGAATCCCGATCCCGACGGCGGCCGCGAACCTCTGACCGTAGAGCCTGATCGTCTCCGCGAGGAGCTCACTCAGCCCTAGAGGCCGGTCGACGGTCAACGACACCGCGACACAACGTACTAGTCTCGTCCGTCGAGGTCGGCCGTGAGAGGCCCGAAAGCGAAGCCACCGGGCGGATGGCGGAGGCTCGGAACGGAGCTAAACGTCAGCGTTCGTTCCGGGAAGCGCCTTCGTTGAATGTGCTTGTGTTTCACCGGCACAAGCTCTCGTGCCTCCGAAAGGGACAGGAACGAGGCAGCGAAGGCCCGGAAAAACGGGCCCACCGAATTTGTGCTCGTGGAACACAAGCGGGTTGAAATCGGTATCGAGTCGTTGTGCGCCGCGCCGGTCTAGCCGACGGCCGCGGGCTCGGCGACCCGGGCCTTCTCGAACACGAGCTCACCGTCCCTCACGTCCACCAGAACGGTGTCGCCGTCGGCGAACTCGTCGTCGAGGAGCCTCATGGCGAGGGGGTTCTCGACGAGTCGCTGGATTGCCCGCTTCAGAGGACGGGCGCCATAGGTCGGATCCCAGCCTGCCTCTGCGAGGAACTCCTTCGCCGCGTCCGTGAGCTCGATCCGAATCCCCCGCTCGGCGAGGCGCTCCTCCAGGCGGTGGAGCTGGAGCCCGACGATCTCCGAGAGATGCTCGCGTAAGAGCGGGTGGAAGACGACAATCTCGTCGATCCTGTTCAGGAACTCCGGCCGGAACGTGGCGCGCAGGTCCTCTTCCGAGCGCAGGTTCGAGGTCATGATGATCACGGTGTTGCGAAAGTCGACCGTGCGGCCGTGGCCGTCCGTGAGGCGGCCGTCGTCGAGGATCTGAAGGAGGATGTCGAAGACCTCCGTGTGAGCCTTCTCGATCTCGTCGAGGAGGACGACGGAATACGGCCGGCGGCGCACGGCCTCCGTCAGCTGACCGCCTTCCTCGTAGCCGACGTACCCCGGGGGGGCGCCGACGAGCCGGGAGACGGTGTGGCGCTCCTGGTACTCGGACATGTCGATCCGGACCATGGCCCGCTCGTCGTCGAACATGAACTCTGCGAGGGCGCGGGCGAGCTCGGTCTTCCCGACGCCCGTCGGCCCGAGGAAGATGAAGGAGCCGATCGGCCGGTTCGGGTCTTGCAGGCCGGTGCGCGCGCGACGAAGAGCGTTTGCGACAGCTTCGACAGCCTCCTCCTGGCCGACGACGCGCTGGTGCAGCCGCTCCTCCATGTGGATGAGCTTCTCGGTCTCGCCCTCGAGGAGCCGGGAGACCGGGACGCCCGTCCACCGTGAGACGACAGCGGCGATGTCGTCCTCGTCGACCTCCTCTTTGACCATCGGCTCGAAGTCGGTGCCTGCGCGCTCGGCGAGCTCTTGCTCGAGCGCCGGCAGCTCTCCGTAGCGGATCTCTGCGACGCGCTGAAGGTCGCCCTGCCGCTCAGCGCGCTCCGCTTCCATGTTGAGCTCATCGATCCTCTGGGTGATGTCCTTGACCCGGTCGAGGACCTCTTTCTCCTTCGCCCAACGCGCGGCGAGCTCGTCTCGCTGCGCCTTGGCGTTGGCGAGCTCACGCTCGACGGGCTCGCGCACCTCCTTCGACTCCTTGCCCATCGCAGCCAGTTCGATCTCAAGCTGACGCACGCGGCGCTCCGCCTCGTCGAGCTCGAGCGGCGAGGAGTCGATCTCCATGCGGAGCCTCGAAGCCGCCTCGTCGACGAGGTCGATGGCCTTGTCCGGTAGCTGGCGGTCCGAGATGTACCGGTCGGAGAGAATCGCCGCGGCGACGAGAGCAGAGTCTCGGATGCGGACGCCGTGGTGCGCTTCGTAGCGCTCCTTGAGCCCGCGCAGGATGGCGATCGTGTCCGCGACCGACGGCTCGCCGACGAAGATGGGCTGGAAGCGCCGCTCGAGCGCCGCGTCCTTCTCGATGTGCTTGCGGTACTCATCCAGCGTCGTCGCACCGACGCAACGCAGCTCGCCGCGCGCGAGCATCGGCTTGAGCATGTTGGCCGCGTCGACGGCACCCTCCGCCGCTCCCGCGCCGATGATCGTGTGCAGCTCGTCGATGAAGAGGATGATCTGGCCGTCCGAGGCCTTGATCTCGTTGAGGACGGCCTTCAAGCGCTCCTCGAACTCGCCGCGGTACTTCGACCCGGCGAGCAGCGAGCCGACGTCGAGCGCCCAGACCCGCTTCCCCTTCAGGCCCTCGGGAACGTCGCCCGCGACGATCCGCTGTGCGAGCCCTTCGACGATCGCGGTCTTGCCCACTCCGGGGTCGCCGATCAGGACGGGGTTGTTCTTCGTCCGCCGCGAGAGGACCTGGATGACGCGACGGACTTCCTCGTCGCGGCCGATGACCGGGTCGAGCTTGCCCTCCTCAGCGAGCGCCGTGAGGTCGCGGCCGAACTTCTCGAGCGCCTGGTAGCTGCCTTCGGGATCCTGGGAGGTGACCCGCTGCGAGCCGCGCACCTCCTCGAGCGCCTTCATCAGCGCGTCGCGCGGGACGTGGTCGAGCGCCAGCAGGATGTGCTCGGTGGAGACGTACTCGTCACCGAGCTCCCGCATTTTCTCCTCGGCCCGGTCGAGCAGCTCGGCAAGGGCCGTCGAAGCGCGCGGCTGCTGGCTCGCTCCCTCCACGGCCGGCCTGGCCGAGAGCCGCGCCTCGCATTCCTGGCGCAGGGAGTCGACCGACATGCCGGCTCGCTCGACCAGCGTCCGCGGCAGCTCCTGGTCGAGCAGGGCGAGGCAAAGGTGCTCGGGATAGACCTCGGGGTTCCCGCGCCGCCGCGCCATCTCCATCGCAGCGCCGACAGCCTCCTGGGACTTAATAGTGAGCTTGTTGAAGTCCATGTCCGTTTCGGTCAACCGCGGGGGGTGGATGAGGGGGGCCTGCCCCCCTCATAGGAAGTCCATGAGGTCCTTTGCCTGGACGGCAACGTCTCGTCGGCGTCCCTACGGTAGAGGACAACTTCCCTTTTGTACTGGCGGTGAACGTTGCGAATCTCCTGGCGCATCTGCTCCTCGACACGCTCCAAGCGCGAACGCATCCGGCCGAGCTCGTCCTCGAGTCGGAGAACCGTCTCGACCCCCGCGAGGTTCAAGCCGAGCTGGCCGGTCAGGCGCTGGATGAGACGAAGCCGCTCGAGGTCGGCCTCCGAGTAGAGGCGCGTATTACCGGGCGTGCGCTTGGGGCGCACGAGCCCCTTCGCTTCGTAGATCCGAAGCGTCTGCGGATGCATGCCGACGAGCTCGGCGGCGACGGAGATCATGTAGCGAGGCCGTTCGTCCATCACGCGTCCCTCCTCTCGGACCTGGCCAGCGTCAGCGCGCGCATGGACAGCGGGACGCTAAGCAGCACGAGCCCGAGCGCGATCCACTGCAGGGCGCGTAGGAACCACGGGTAGGAATCCTGCTCGCCGTAGTAGTTGACGCCGATCAGGGCCTGGGCGACGAAGAGCACGACACCGAGCGCCATCGCGATCCCCGCCCGCAGGAGCAGCCGCCGCCTCTTCACGAGAACACCTTCTCCCGCGGATCCTGGCGCGAGACCTTCTGCAGGTTCTCGAGCGCCTCGCGCTCGGCCTTGGTCAGCTTCGTAGGGACGACGACCCGCAGCCGCGCGAGCAGGTCGCCCTTCCCACCGCCGTTCAGCTTGGGAGCGCCGCGGCCCTTCACCTTCAGGAGCTTCCCGTCCTGCGAGCCCGGCGGAACCTTGAGCGAGATGCGCCCGCCGTCGGGGGTCGGCACCTCGACCGTCGCGCCGAGCGCCGCTTCCGCGTACGTGACAGGCACGTCGATGACGAGGTCGGCTCCCCTGCGTCGGAAGAGGGGCGAGGGAGTCACGCGCGTCGTGACGATCAGGTCGCCATGCGGGCCGCCCGCATGGCCGGCCTCTCCCTTGCCCTTGAGGCGGATCTGCGTCCCGTCCTTGACCCCCGCTGGGATCTTGACGGTGTAGCGCTTCGTCCGCCGCTCACGACCCGTGCCCTGGCAGTTGCGGCAGGGCTGCTCGATCACCGTGCCATTGCCGCCGCAGCGAGGGCATGGCGTAGAGAGAGCGAAGAGGCCCTGGCTCTCCGAGATGACTCCGCGCCCACGGCACTCGGGGCAGATCGTGGGCGAGGTGCCAGGCTCCGCCCCGGATCCCTTGCACACCGAGCAGGTCGTCTCCAGCTCGACGGGGATCTTCATCGTGACGCCCTTGAGGGCGTCCTCGAAGGAGAGATTGACGGCGACCTCGACGTCACGCCCGCGCTCGCCGCGCTGGCGGGAGCGCGTGGCCGTCGTTCCGCGCCCGGCGCCGAAGTTGTCGAACAGCCCTCCGAAGAGGTTGGAAAGGTCCCCCAGATCGCCGAGGTCTCCGACGTTCCCGGACCACTGGTAGTTGCCTCCACGCGGCCCGCCCGCCCCGCTGAAGACGCGCGAACCCAGCTGGTCGTATTGCTTGCGCTTCGCCGGATCCGACAGGAGGTCATAGGCACCCTGCACCTCCTTGAAGCGCTCCTCCGCCTCCGTGTCTCCCGGGTTCTTGTCCGGGTGGTATTTCCGGGCGAGTTTGCGGTAGGCCTTCTTGATCTCGTCCTGCGACGCCGATTTGGAAACGCCCAGGATCTCGTAGAGATCTTTCATTCGCCCTGGGCGACGACCACGCGCGCCGGCCGCAGGACGCGGTCGCCGAGGCGGTAGCCCTTCTGGAGCACTTCGAGGATGGCGCCGTCGTCCTGCTCGGACGGCTGTGAGAGAAGCGCTTCGTGGACATGCGGGTCGAAGTTGCCGTTCGTCTCGATTTCGACGAGACCCTCCTTGCCGAGCGCCTCCTGGAGCTCACGCTGGACGAGGCGGACCCCTTCCTCGACCTTCCCCTCCTCATGCTCGGACGCCGCTTCTAGGGCGCGCTCGAGATCGTCGAGCACCGGGAGGAGCTCCTTGACGAGCCGCTCGTGTGCGCGCGCGGCCAGGCTCGCCTGGTCGCGCGCAACCCTCTTTCGGTAGTTCTCGAACTCGGCGGCGACCCGCTTCAGGTCGTCGAGATGCTCGTCCCGTTCCTTCTCGAGGAGCGCTGCGCGCTCCTCGAGAGCAGTCACCTGCTTTTCCAGCTCGGTGCGGGTGGGCTTGCTTTCCGCCTTTTCGGTCATTACGGCTTCTTGGCTTCCTCATCGATGACCTCGTAGTCGGCCTCCTCGACGACCTCGTCGTCGCTTTCGCCGGCTCCGTCGCCGCCGTCCGTCTGACTGGACGCGGATGCGTGCTGATCCGCCTGGACGCGCTGATAGACGGCCTCGGCGAGCTTGTGCGAGGCCTGCATGAGGTCCTCCGCCTTCGTGCGGATGGCAGAGGCGTCCTCGCCGTCGAGCGCCGTGCGGACCTCGGCGAGCTTGGACTCGATCTCGGACACGGTCGCCTCGTCGAGCGAGTCGCGATGCTCGTTGAGGCTCTTTTCGGTCGAGTAGACGAGCGACTCGGCCTGGTTGCGAGCGTCGGCGAGCTCACGTAGGCGCCGCGCCTCGTCAGCGTGGGATTCGGCTTCGCGCACCAGGCGCTCGACTTCCTTTTCGTCGAGGCCGGAGCCGCCCTCGATCCGGATCTGCTGCTGATTCCCGGTGCCGAGATCCTTCGCGGAGACGTTGAGGATGCCGTTCGCGTCGATGTCGAATGTGACCTCAATCTGGGGCATGCCTCGCGGCGCCGGCGGAATCCCGACGAGCTGGAACTTCCCCAGCGTCTTGTTGAAAGCAGCCATCTCCGACTCGCCCTGGAGGACGTGGATCTCCACCGACGGCTGGTTGTCCTCCGCGGTGGTGAACGTCTCGGACTTCTTCGTCGGGATGGTGGTGTTGCGCTCGATCAGAGGCGTGAAGACGCCGCCTTTCGTCTCGATGCCAAGGGAAAGCGGCGTGACGTCGAGCAGGAGGACATCCTTGACTTCGCCCTTGAGCACGCCGGCCTGGATGGCCGCGCCGATGGCGACGACCTCGTCCGGGTTGACGCCCTTGTGCGGCTCCTTGCCGATCAGCTCCTTGACCTTGTCGTGGACGGCCGGCATGCGGGTCATTCCCCCGACGAGGATGACGTGGTCGATCTTGTCCTTGGTGAGGCCTGCGTCCTCGAGGCACTGCTTGGTTGGCTGCACGGTGCGCTCGATCAGGTCGTGGGTCAGCTCGTTCAGCTTCGCGCGGGTGAGCTGGAGGTCGAGGTGCTTCGGGCCCTCCGGCGTCGCCGTGACGAAGGGCAGGTTGATCTGCGTCGACATCGTCGACGACAGCTCGATCTTGGCCTTCTCCGCGGCCTCGTAGAGGCGCTGAAGGGCCATCCTGTCCTGCGCGAGGTCGATGCCCTGCTCGCGCTTGAACTCGGCCACCATCCAGTCGACGATCGCCTTGTCGAAGTTGTCGCCGCCGAGGTGGTTGTCGCCGTTCGTCGCCTTCACCTCGAAGACGCCTTCGCCGAGCTCGAGGATCGAGACGTCGAAGGTGCCCCCGCCGAGGTCCCAGACGAGGATCGTCTGGTCGGATTCCTTGTCGAGGCCGTAGGCGAGCGCGGCCGCAGTCGGCTCGTTGATGATGCGGACGACATTGAGGCCGGCGATCTTGCCGGCGTCCTTGGTCGCCTCGCGCTGTGCGTTGTTGAAGTACGCCGGGACGGTGATGACGGCGTCGTTGACAGTCTCGCCGAGGTAGGCCTCGGAGTCCGTCTTCAGCTTCTGCAGGATCATCGCCGAGATTTCCGGCGGCGCGTACTCCTTGTCCCCGACCTTGACGCGTGCGTCACCGTTCGGGCCGGCTACGACCTCGTACGGGACGATCTTCATCTCCTCGCTGACCTCCGAGTACTTGCGCCCCATGAAGCGCTTGATGGAGAAGATCGTGTTCTGGGGATTCGTGACCGACTGGCGCTTCGCCGGCGCGCCGACGAGCCGCTGGCCGTCCTTCGTGAACGCGACGACGGAAGGCGTGGTGCGCCCGCCCTCCGCGTTCGGGATGACCGTTGGTTCTCCGCCCTCGAGGACGGCGACGCATGAATTGGTCGTCCCCAGGTCGATTCCGATTGTTTTTGCCATCTGTGAAACCCTCCGTGCTTGCTTGGCTGGCTAAGAAAATCTAAGTGCCTTTATAGCATGTTTTTGCCTTCAGGGATGGGCTTTTAGGCGCCGACGAAGCGGCGCAGCACGTCGGCCGCAGCCGGCTCAGCCACGACGATTCCGGCCAGGATGAGGGCGCAGCCGCCCCAGCCGAAAAGCCCGAGCCGGTCGTCGGCGAGGAGGTAGCCGAAGAAGCCTGCCCACACCGTCTCGAGCGAGAAGACGAGTGCGATCCGGGTGGCGCTAAGGCGCCGCTGCGCCCAGACCTGGGTCAGGTAGCCGAGCGCGCTCGCGAAGACCCCCGTGACGATGAGGGCTCCCCATACCGTCCAGCCGCGTGGCACCGCGAGCTGGCCGAGCACCAGCGCGATGAGCAGAAAACCGAGGAACGCGGTCGCCATCTCCACGAGCGTCAGTACCACGGCGTCATGCCGGGAGGCGTAGCGCTCGACCATCAGGATCTGGAGGGCGGTGGCGAACGCACTCGCGAGCACGAGCAGGTCCCCGGTCGGCGCCCCGACGTCGATCCCCGACAGGAGTGCAAAGCCGATCACCGCCAGGCCGGCGCCGATCCAGACGACGGCCGCCATGGACTGACGGAAGAGGACGAGCGCGAGCAGTGGCGTAAGCACGACGTAGAGACCGGTGATGAAGCCGGTGCTCGAAACGGTCGTCCGCTCGAGCCCCGCGGTCTGGAAGCCGTACGCCGCCGCGAGGAGGACGCCGAGGACGACGCCGGCGCGGGCGCCTTCCCAGCCGAGCGACCGGACGCGGCCTCGCGCGGGCACCGCCAGCACGACGCCGGCGATGGCGAAGCGGACGGCGAGAAAGGCGAAGAGCGGGTAGAGATCGAGCGCATCTTTCACCTGGACGAACGTCACGCCCCAGACCGCCGTGACCGCGATCAGGAGGAGGAGCGGGAGCACGGGCGGGCAGGCTACTGCTCACGCAGAGCGTGCCGGCGCGCTTGCGCTACCAGCCGTTCGGCGCGGGGGCCTTGAAGCGCGACGGTCCCAGAGGACCCGTTGTGTCGGCGAAGTAACCGACCTCCCCCCACGCCCCGCCGAAGCCGTACCACGGCTGTCCAGACGCGGACGCGAGCGCCATCCACGTCCGCCACGCCTTCCCGTAGCCCGTGTAGTCATAAGTGGCGAGCCAGGTGGCACAACTCGTCGAAAAGCGTCCCGCGCTCTCGTAGCTCCCATGCGTTCCCTTCGCGCTGAAGACGATGGGATGGGAGCCGGACTTGAGGACATCCCCCCAGGCTCGGATGCTCGTGCAGGAGGAGCCGTGCCGGAAGAACGCGACTGCGAGCGGCTGATCGGAGGAGTCGAGCCGAACGGTTACGTGCTCCCAGTCTCCCTCGTGGTTGAAGCCCAGGACCCCGTCGTTGTACGGATAGAAGAACCAATAGGTCACGAACCGTCCAGGGACGTACTCCCAGAAGACCGCGTCCTGCGTCAGGTCCGGTTGGCCTCCGCGGGCCAATGCGGTGTTCGGCAGGTCGAGTGAGAAGCCCTCGTACGTCGAGAGACCGGCTCGGTCGGACTCGGTGCCGAACGGCCTCGTGTACTGGGTCGCCGAAAACCACCGATCGGTGCTGTAAGCGTGCCAGCGGTACGGTGAGTCGCTCAGACGCCCGAGACGCCGGGCATCGACACGACCGGCTCCGGCGACGAGGTCGCGGCAGGATCCGCAGTTGTACTCGTGCCACCAAAAGAGCTTGGACTTAGCGACGAAGTCGCGGGTCGGCCCTCCAGGAAACGCCTGCTCATCTGGATGTAGTCGGACGAGCGGCGCGTGCCGAACGACCACCTCCGGGGCCGCCGTCGCGGGAGCCGCCTGGGCCGCGCCGGCGACGAGAACTACGAGGATTAAGAGAGCGCGGCGGCGCACGCGCCCGATCCAACAGCAGAAGCTGTCAGCGAACTGTCACGGGAGGTGACGGGCTACTCTACGGATCGTGCCGGTTCTGGACACACTCGGCCGCCCGGTCCGCGACCTTCGCATCTCGGTCACGGACCGCTGCAACTTCCGCTGTGTCTACTGCATGCCAAAGGAGGTCTACGGCCGCAACTACCGCTTCCTCGAGCGCCGCCAGCTGCTCACGTTCGAGGAGATCGAGCGCCTTTCGCGCGTGTTCGCCTCCCTCGGCGTCGAGAAGATCCGGCTCACCGGCGGCGAGCCTTTGCTCCGCCGCGAGCTCGAGCGCCTCGTTGAGATGCTGGGGGCGATTCCCGGGGTGGACCTAACGCTGACGACCAACGGGTCTCTGCTCCCACAGAAGGCGCGCGTGCTTGCAGACGCGGGGCTGCGACGCGTGACCGTCAGCCTCGACTCGCTCGACGACCAGGTGTTCAGGGCCATGAACGACGTCGACGTGCCGGTCGAGCGGGTGCTCGCTGGAATCGAGGCGGCGGCGGCCGCCGGCCTCTCGCCAGTGAAGGTGAACATGGTCGTGAAGCGGGGAGTGAACGAGGACAGCGTCCTCCCGATGGCTCGCTACTTTCGCGGCAGCGGTCACATCCTTCGCTTCATCGAGTACATGGACGTGGGTCACACGAACGGGTGGCGCCTGGACGACGTCGTCTCCGCGGCCGAGATCGTCGCGACGATCGGCGCGGAGCTACCCCTCGAGCCGATCGAGCCCAACTACGCGGGAGAGGTAGCGCGGCGTTACCGATATCGCGACGGCAGCGGCGAGATCGGCGTGATCGCCTCGGTGACGGAGCCCTTCTGCAGAGCCTGCACGCGCGCCCGCCTCTCGGCCGAGGGACGGCTGTACACCTGCCTCTTCGCGACCGAGGGTCACGACTTGCGGGCGCTCGTTCGCGGAGGCGCGTCCGAGAGCGACCTCACGGAGGGGATCGGGCGTGTCTGGCGCGCCCGCGCCGATCGCTACTCGGAGCTGCGCTCGACGGAGACTGCCGCTCTGCCGAAGATCGAGATGTCCTACATCGGCGGCTGACCGGTCATGGCGCGGAATCCGGCGCTGGCACGCGTGAAGCAGGTCTACACGGACGAAGCGCGGCGACTCGCCACGCAGTCCATGACGCAGCTCGAGCAGTCGAACCTGACTCCCGACGCGCTCACGATCTCCGGAGTCCTCCTCTGCATCGCGGGCGCCGTGGCCGTCTATTTCGAGTACCTGGGCTGGGCCTTCTTCTGGATCGGTGCAGTGCTCTTCGTGGTCGGCTCGATCCTCGACATCCTCGACGGGGCGCTCGCCCGCACACGCGGAGCCGACAGCCCGTTCGGCGCGTTCCTCGACTCGACAGTCGATCGCGTCGGTGAGGGCTTCATGCTCGGCGCGATCGGTCTCGTGTTCATGCGCCACGGGCAGATGTGGGCTGTCGCCCTGGCCTTCGCGGCGATGGCGGGCTCCTTCCTCGTCAGCTACGCCCGCGCCCGCGCTGAAGCGCTAGGCTTGAGGGGGGACGTCGGCCTTGGGAGCCGCGCCGAACGCGTCGTCGTAATTACGACCGGCCTCTGCCTGGCGCCCTTGCATGATTTGATCCTGCCGACCACGATCGCGCTCCTCACGGCAACCGCCTGGCTCACAGTGGTTGAGAGGATCCTCTTCGTTCGCAAGCAGCTCCGCGGCATCTGATAGCACATTTGTGCTATCACTTGGAGCGATGGCTCAGAAACGCAGCGACGTCCTCGTCCGCATGCCTGCGGAGCTCAAGCGCCGGCTCGCCCGCGAGGTCGAGGCGCGCGGCGGCAACCTGAACGACGTCGCAGTCGAGATTCTCGCCTCCCGTTTCGCCGTTCCCTTCCAGGGCTCTGGCCGCCGCGCCGGCCGTCCGAGCGAGAAAGGGGACGTCTTGCTGCGCATGCCCTCGGAGCTGAAGACCAAGCTCGCGCAGCGTGCATCCGAGAGAAAGCGCTCGGTCACCCAACTCATCGTCGAGACACTCAGCGAACGCCTCGACGACCTAAGAAAGGACACGATGGCCTCGAAGAACGGATCCAGCAACGGGCGAACGACCTCCGGCGAACGCGTGCGCGTTGCGATCATCGGCGTCGGCAACTGCGCCAACTCACTGCTCCAGGGCGTCGAGTACTACAAGGACGCCGATCCCGACCAGTTCGTCCCGGGGCTCATGCACGTCGACCTGGGCGGCTATCACGTCCGCGACGTCGAGTTCACCGCAGCGTTCGACGTAACGAAGGACAAGGTCGGCAAGGACCTCGCGGATGCGATTTGGGCTCACCCGAACGACACCTACAAATTCGCGGACGTCCCCAGGACCGGGATCAAGGTCTCCCGCGGGATGACTCACGACGGCATCGGCAAGTATCTCTCCGAGATCACCGAGAAGGCGCCCGGCGAGACGGACGACGTGGTCGGAATCCTCAAGGAGACGAACACGGACGTCGTCGTCAACTACCTCCCCGTCGGCTCGGAAGAGGCGACGAAGTGGTACACGGAGCAGATCCTCGCGGCGGGCTGCGCGATGGTGAACTGCATGCCGGTGTTCATCTCGCGTGAGGCTTACTGGCAGCGCCGCTTCGAGCAGGCGGGCGTGCCGATCATCGGCGACGACATCAAGTCACAGGTCGGCGCGACGATCACCCACCGGGTGCTCACGAGCCTCTTTCGGGAGCGCGGCGTCAAGCTCGACAAGACGATGCAGCTGAACGTTGGCGGCAACTCCGACTTCCTCAACATGCTCGAGCGCGACCGGCTCGAGTCCAAGAAGATCTCGAAGACGAACGCGGTCACGTCGATGCTCGATTACGACATCGGCAAGGACAACGTCCACGTCGGCCCCTCGGACCACGTGCCCTGGCTGACCGACCGCAAGTGGGCGTACATCCGCATGGAGGGCTCCGCCTTCGGCGACGTGCCGCTGAACCTCGAGCTCAAGCTCGAGGTGTGGGACTCGCCCAACTCCGCCGGCATCGTCATCGATGCCGTCCGCCTCGCGAAGCTTGCGCTGAAGAACGGCATTTCCGGCGCGCTCGAAGGCCCGAGTGCCTACCTGATGAAGTCGCCGCCCAAGCAGATCGTCGACGACGAGGCGATGGACCTCGTCGAGGACTTCATCAAGAAGAACGCGCGCGCGGCAGAACGCGGGCAGGTCTCTTCGAAGGCGTCGTAACGATTTCCCTCCCTACTCGTGTTACTTTCCACGCGTAGGAAGGGGCGCAAGTGAACTTGGGGAGCGGCAGGCCGCTCGAGCTCCGCGACGAGGGGAGTTCCCCCGCTCAGAGCGAGGGCGTCGCGGCGAGCGAGGAACGCAAGCTCGCGACAGTCGTCTTCGCCGACCTCGTCGGCTCGACCGAGCTCGGCGCCGCGCAGGATCCAGAGCGGATGCGGGCGCTGCTCGATCGTTTCTACGACGCCATGGCGGCCGAGGTGGAAGGCGCGGGCGGCACGGTCGAGAAGTTCGTCGGCGACGCCGTCATGGCCGCCTTCGGAGCGCCGACAGCTCAGGAAGATCACGCGGAGCGCGCGCTGCACGCCGCTCTCTCCATGCAGCGGCGCCTCGAGGAGCTCTTCGGCGAGACGCTCGCGCTTCGCATCGGGGTAAACACGGGCGAGGTTGTCGTCGGGCGAGCCCGCGAAGGAAGCTCGTTCGCCACCGGCGACGCCGTCAACGTGGCCGCCCGCCTCGAGCAGGCTGCCGCCCCCGGGGAGATCCTCGCCGGCGAGCGGACCGTCGCGGCCGTGCGCGGCGCGTTCGAGTTCGCCGAACCCGCGAGCGTCGAAGCGAAGGGAAAGCCGGGGGGAGTCTCATGCCGACGCGTTCTCCGCGCGCTCTCGCTCATGCGGCCACGCGGCGTCAGTGGCTTGCACCGCACGTTCGTCGGCCGCGACGCCGAGCTCGCCGCTCTAGCAGGGGCATACCGCCAGGTCGTCGACCAGGGCAGCCCGCACCTGGTGACGATCAGCGGCGAAGCCGGCGTTGGCAAAACCCGCCTCGTCCGCGAGTTCTGGGAAACCCTCGGCAGCGAATCGCGGGAGCCGCTGCGGCGGACCGGACGCTGCCTCCCCTACGGGCAGGGGATTACCTACTGGCCTCTCGGCGAGATCCTCAAGGAGCAATTCGGGATCCTCGAGAGCGACCCTCCCGAGGCGTTGAGCCTGCGCCTCGGCGAGCGCGAGATTCTCGGCCTGACGATCGGCCTCGACGTCGCCCGCGATCTGCATCCGCTCGCGGCACGCGACCGGCTGTACGCCGGCTGGGTTGAGTTCATCGAAGAGCTCGTCGCCGACCGTCCAGCCGTCGTGCTCATCGAGGACATCCACTGGGCGGAGGACCCACTGCTCGATCTTCTGGACCGCCTCCTCCGAGACATGCACGGGCCGATGCTCCTCATCGCGACCACGCGGCCCGAGCTCTTCGACCTTCGCCCGGCGTGGGGTGGGGCCCGCCGGGACGCCTCGACGATCGAGCTCGAGCCGCTGCCCGCCGAGGCTGCCTCGCGCATGTTGAGCGAGCTTCTCGCGGAAGAGCTCCCCGGCGACGTGAGCGCCATGATCGTCCGGCAGGCGGAGGGCAACCCATTCTTCGTCGAGGAGGTTCTGGAGTCGCTCATCGACCAGGGCGTCCTCATACCTGCGAACGGAGGCTGGGTGGTCTCCGAGCTGCCTGGCGGCTTCGCAATCCCTGATTCAGTCCAGGCTGTCCTCGCCGCGCGAATCGACCTTCTCCCTCCGGACGAGAAGGCCGCGCTGCAGGCCGCTTCGGTCATCGGCCGTGTCTTCTGGACTGGTCCCGTCTACGAGCTCGTCCTGGACCGGCGACCGGACTTCCGCGTCCTCGAGGACCGGGACCTCGTCCGCCGGCGCGCGGGCTCGACCATCGCCGGCGAGACCGAGTACGCGTTCAAGCATCAGCTGACCCGGGAGGTGGCGTACGCCGGTTTGCCAAAGGCGAAGCGCGCCCGGCTTCACGCCAACTTCGCAGGTTGGCTCGAGCGATTCGGCGGCGGACGGGACGAGCACGCGCCGCTCCTCGCTCATCATTACTCCGAGGCCGTACGGCCGGCCGACGCCGACCTCGCGTGGCTGGGGGCCGAGGAGGAACTCGAGCGACTCAGGGCCGCCGGGATCACCTGGCTGCGACGAGCCGCAGATCTCGCCGTCGGCCGGTATGACATCGACGAGGCCCTCGAACTCCTGCACTGTGCGGTCGCCCTCGAACCGGACACATCCGACCAGGTCGAGCTCTGGCGCTCGATCGGTCGCGCGAATGCGCTCAAGTTCGACGGTGAAGCCTTCTGGACGGCGATCCTGAAGGCGATCGAACTTTCATCGCAACCGGAGACGACGGCCGACCTATACAGCGATCTCGCCCTCGAGACGGCTGGACGCCCAGGGATGTGGAAGCGGCGGCCCGAGAGAGCGCTCGTGAAGTCGTGGGTCGACCGTGCGCTCAGGCTCACGAAAGACGGGAGCCCAGGTCGAGTCAAAGCGCTCATCGCCCTTGCGGCCGTGGACCCGGAACACGGGACCGAGCCAGCGCACGAGGCGATGCGGCTGGCCGAGCGGATCGGTGATCCCGAGCTCCGGGCCGATGCGCGGAGCGTCCTCGCCGAGGCGGCGTTCGTGGCCGGTCGCTTCGACGAAGCGCTCGCTCTGGGTCGAATCCGACTCGAGCTCGCCGACGAGATCTCGAATCCCGACATGCGCGCGGGCATGCACTTCACAGGCGTGTACACGGCTCTCGGATGTGGACGTTTCGGTGAGGCCCGCGAGCACGCTCGACTGCAAGAAGAGCTGGCGAGGCGACTTAGCCCACACCACGTCGTGCACGGCGTCGCCATGCGCCTCATGGTCGAGGAGCTGGCGGGAAATTGGGAAGCGATCGACGCGCTCACGGGCGAGACGGAGCTGGCAGTGGCCGACAACGTCGCGACTCCCTGCACGTTCAATCCCCGCTCGCTCCTCGTCTGCTCTCTCGCGAGCATGCATGCAGGCGACCACGCGGAGTCGCGCCGACTGGAGAGCTCGGCCGATGCTCTGGGAATGGAAGGCTACGGCCTCACCATCGACGCTCCGCGTGTCCGACTCGCTTTGGTCCGGGGCGACCTGGAGACGGTGGAACAACTCCTCGCTCAGCCCGGTGAGGCCATGCACTTCGCCCTACTCGCGGCCGTCGCGGCCCGGCTCGACGGCCTCGTCGCCCTCCGCGACCGCGGACGCATCGAAGCGGAGAGTCCCGCCCTCATCCGCCCGAACACCTACCTCGAGCCGTTCGCGCTCCGAGCACTCGGCCTCGTGCGCGAGGACAAGCAACTGGTTACGCAGGCTCTCGGGCGGTTCGAGGCGCTCGGGCTCGACTGGCACGCTGCCGAGACGCGCGCCCTTCTCTGACCTCCGGTCTAAACTCGCTTCGATGGGCCTTCGGATCTGCATGGTCACGCCGTTCGCGTGGTCTCAGCCCCACCCGGTCAACGAACACGTAGCCGCCGCCGCCGAAGAGCTGCGGGGCCGAGGCCACGACGTGGTCATCCTCGCGCCTTCGAATCGGGCCGTCGAGCTCGCGGCGGGGCGGCGCGCGCTCAGACGCCTCGGACGCGAGGGCGTCCCGCTCGAGGGAACGGTTGCACTCGGCCCCGCGATCCCCGTCTCGCGGCGGAGCCGCATGGGCGTCCCGCTCGGGGTCCGCGCCAACCTCGAGCTGGCACTCTCGGCTGACTCGTTCGACGTCGTCCACGCGCACGAGCCCGGCCTTCCCAGCCTGTCGTATTTGGCCCTGAGGCACGCCCGCGCCTTGACGGTGGCCACGTTTCACTCGCCGGAGCGTCTCGGCTATCCGCCGGGCCGCCAGCAGCGCGAGCGCCTGCTCGCGCGTGTCGATGCCCTGACCGCGGTCGGAGAGGAGACCCTTTCCGCAGCAAGCGCCCGCTTTCCGGGTAAGTACCGCCTGCTGCCGCACGGCGTCGAGCCCGCGAAAGGACGAACCGGCGAGCCCGCGCGCCGCTTCCTGCTGGAATGGCGCGCCGACGAGCTCGCACGCGCCCGTGCGGCCCTGCGCGGTCTTCGCGAGCTCTTCGGCTGGGAGCTCGTGCTCCTGCGGACCCGTCCGCTTGCCGGGCGGCCCTACGTGCCGCTGGCCGTCCGCGGACGCGTCCACGTTCGAACCGCTCTTGATCTCGACTCGCGCGCGAAGGCGATTGCGGACGCGGCCGCGCTCATTCCCGCGCAGCGCGGGCTCGCCCGCCTCGCGCTGGAGGCCGAGGCGGCCGGGGTGCCGCTGCTCGACCCGCCTGGGTCCGATTCGCAGCCCGAGCTCGTCGCGGCGGCGATGGCTCGCCTGGCCGAGAACCCGGACTGGCGAATGAAGCTTTCCGAGCAGGCGAGAGAGGCGACGAAGGGCGAGAGCGTCTCGGCTCTCGGCGACGAGCTCGAAGCGATCTACGGATCCGTCATGGGTCGCCGCCGCCGGGCTCCTGCCCGAACCGACCCGCTCGCCGACCGGCCGCTCGTGCTCTGCGACCTGCACATGCACACCGAGCACTCCCACGACTGCGCGGTACCGGTGGACGCTTTGCTCGACTACGCGGAGGCGCAGGGGCTCGGCGCCATCGCGATCACGGACCACAGCGTCTTCACCGGAGCGCTTCAGGCCGTCGAGCTCGCGCGCCGTCGTCAGCTCGTCGTCATCCCCGGCGAGGAGGTAAAGACGGAGTCCGGCGAGGTGATCGGGCTCTTCCTCGAGCGGGAGATCCCGCGCGGCATGTCCATGGGCGAGACGATCGCCGCCATCCGGGAGCAGAACGGCGTTGTTTACCTCCCCCACCCCTTCGATCGTCTACACACGATCGCCGACGCCGGGACTCTCCACCGGCATCTCGCCGAGATCGACGTGTTCGAGGTCTACAACGCCCGTCTCCTGTTCGAAGTGTTCAACGACGAGGCGCTCCGTTTTGCCCGCAAGTACAACCTGACGATGGGAGCCGGCTCCGACGCCCACGTCCTCCAGGGAGTGGGCACGGGCCTCGTGCGCATGCGGGCTTTCGAGACCCCGGAGGAATTCCTCATCAGCCTTCGTTCCGCGGAGATCCTGCGCCGGCCGAAGTCGCTCGTCTACCTCCAGGGGCTCAAGTGGGTCGCGCAGGCGCGGGAGCGGCGCAAGGCCGCGGTGTAGGAGGAGCGCCCGCGGACCCCGAATAGGTAAGGCGCCCCTTGACCGTGCCCGTCGACGACATCTCAGAGCGCTACCTGAAGAAGGCGATCGCCGAGATCAACGAGCTCGGCCGTGAGATCGTGCGGGCGGCCGGCGAGGAGCAGGCGCCCGTGCTCGGCTCGGGCCACCCGCTCGCCGACATCTTCCTCCTCAAGTACGGCCCCCAGGACGCGGAGCAGCACGAGGGCGTCGCGTTCTTCGGGCGCACGGGCCAGGCGATCCTCAAATCGCTCCAGCGCCTGCACGTGGACCCGACCGCGATCTACGGGACGAACTGCCTCAAGTTCGCGGGCGCCGACGAGGAGCAGGCCCACGCGTGGGTCTCCCGCGAGCTCCATATCGTGCAGCCGAAGCTCATCGTCTCGATGGGGCAAGATGCCCTTGCGTGTCTGAACGCAGTCCGCTTCCCCCTGGCAGCCGAGGTGACGAACGAACCGGGCACGATCCAGCGGTTCACGCCGACGATCGACGCCCTCGTCTGCCCCGACGTCGACGCTTCGCTGGACGAGGCCCCGGCGAAGAGGGCGTTCTGGGACGCTTTCAAGGCGATCGGACCCTGGTGGTCCGAGCTGCCGCCGTACTAGCGGTCTTAGCGGTCCTCGGCGTCTACTACGGAGTCTCGGAGCACCTTCCCGAGCTGTCGCAGTGGGGCGACGTGGCCTTCCTTGGCCTCGGGCTCATGCCGCTGACCTTCCTGCTTGTCTGGCTGGCCCTGCCCCTGAGGGAGACCGCTCCGCGCGAGCTCGCAGTCGCCGCGGTCTCGCTCGTCGTCTTGGCGGTGATCCTCGAGTTGGCGGAACTCGACATCGCGGCCAACTTCGTGAAGCTCGCGGCCGTCGCCGCGGTGGGCTGGTGGTTCCTCGGCCTCTTCGAAGCGCTCTCCTGGGTGCTGCTCGTCGCCCTGCTGATAGTCCCCGTCGACGCCTTCTCGGTCGCCCGCGGGCCTACGAAGGAGATAGTCGAGAACCAGCCGCAGGTCTTCAACGCGCTCAGTGTTTCATTCCCGCTTCCCGGCCAGCACTCCTCGGCGCAGCTGGGCCTCCCCGACATCCTCTTCTTCTCGCTCTTCCTCGGCGCCGCGGCTCGCTTCGGCCTGCGGGTCGGGTGGACGTGGTTGGCGATGACCTTGTCCTTTGGGACGACGCTCGCACTCGCCATCGGCTTCGACGTGGCGGGTCTGCCCGCGCTGCCGCTTCTCTCAGCCGCCTTCGTGCTCGTGAACGCGGATCTGATCTGGCGGGCCTACAAGGAAGGGTCGGCCAGGCCTTCGAAGTGAGCGGTCGCCTCCTCGGCCGATTCCGGCGCGAGGACGTACTCCTGCACGAACTCCTCGGCGTCCGGATAGCCGCTCGCGCGAATGGCTTCCGCCGCGGATTCGACGTCGTAGTGGCTTCGACGGAGTTCCACATCGGGGCCGAGCAGCGCCCAGCAGGCGATGCCCGCCTCTCCCTCGTAGGGCATCCCTACGCTGCCCGCGTTCACGAGCCGGCGGTCGCCGACGATCCGGTCGAACTGGACATGAGTGTGGCCGCAGACGATCACCTGCTCGCGGACGCCGTCCAGCATTGGATCGAGCCGCTTGGGCGGGGTGATCGCCGTGATGATCTCCTCGTCGCTGCGGGGAGACCCGTGGCAGAAGAGAACGGATCCCAGGCCGTCCACGTCGCGGGACAGCGGGTGCGGCAAGGACGCGAGGAATGCAAGCTGCTCCTCGGTCAACCGCTCGTGGTCCCATTGCGCCCTCGTCCGCCACAACCCGGGTTCCTCGGTCCCGGGGCTCACGACGTGGCGATCGGTGTTGCCCCGGATGAAGGTCGCGCCTCGCTCCCTGAGGCGCTCGAGGCACTCGGATGGCATCGGACCGAGCACTAGGTCGCCGCCGGACAGGATGACGTCCGCGTCCACCTCGCTCAGCACCGCCTCGAGCGCGGGCAGGTTCCCGTGGACGTCGTAGAGGGCTGCGACCTTCATTCGCGGACGAACAGCGCGACGGACTCGACGTGCGGCGTGTGCGGGAACATGTCCAGGGGGCGGACGCGCTCGAGCCGGTAACCGAACTCACCCACCAGCTCCTTCGCATTGCCGGCGAGGGTCGTCGGGTTGCAGGAGACGTACACGAGCCGCGGCGCCTCGAGCGCGGCGACCCGCCCGAGCGACTTGCCCGTCAGCCCGGCTCGCGGCGGGTCGACGACGACGACGTCGGGCGGCCCCGCGCGGTCGCGCAGCTCCTCCACGTCGGCCCCGACCTCCCCCGCGAAGAACGCGGCGTTCGTGACCCCGTTCAGCTCGGCGTTCTCGACCGCGCAGGCGATCGACTCCTCCGAGGAGTCGATGCCCCAGACGGTCAGGGCGTCTCGAGCGAGCGAGAGGCCAATCGTTCCGGCGCCGCAGTAGAGGTCGTAGATGGTCTCCTCCCCCGTCAGCCCCGCATACTCGCCTGCCAGACGGTACAGCCGCTCGCACATCGCCGTGTTGGTCTGCATGAAGGCGTTCGGGCGGACGCGGAAGCGCAGGCCGAGAAGCGCCTCCTCGATCGCCTCCTCTCCCCAGAGGAGCTTCGCGGGCAGGTTTGTCACCTCGGCCGGAGTGTCGTTCACGGCCCAATGCACCGACCTGACCTCGGGGAAAGTTTGCACGGCGGCGACGAAGCGCTCCTCCGGTAGCGCCCCCGGGGCCGTCACGAGAACGACGAGCGCCTGCTTCGTGTTCCGTCCCTCGCGAACGACGAGATGGCGAAGATAGCCCTCATGCGTCTCCTGGTCGAATGCGGTGAGCCCCTCCTCGTTGGCCCAGGCGTGGACCCGGTTGCGGATCGCGTTGCCGAGGTCGGTGGTGAGCCAGCAGCGCTCGACGTTCAGGACCTCGTCCCAGCGGCCCGCCTTGTGGAAGCCGAGCCCCACGCCCTCGGGCGTCTGCGTGAACGAGTACTCGAGCTTGTTCCGGTAATGAAAGAGGGATTCGGCCGGGACGGCGGGTTCCGCCTCGAAGCCCGAGAGCTTGCCGATCCGCTCCAGG
>DATNOU010000117.1:0-3916 GCA_035601195.1 Gaiellaceae bacterium
GTGGAGTCGTTGTTGCAGGCGTGAACGTTCTAGCGGCTTACGGATCTCTATGCGGTAGAGACCGGCAGACCACCGAAAACTCATCGCCTCCGGCCACAACCAGCCTCACGTCCTCGGGCGTCATTCCCGAACACTGGCCCAGGTCAGTGGCGGTGCGCGAATCGGCCACGTTGGGCTTCGTTCAGTTGCCCACGCGGGGTCGGGCATGAACTCGCGGATCTCTTGAGCACAGCGGCACGCGGCCGCGATCTTCGCGGCCCACTCCCATGCTGCCTCCCGAAAGGGCACATCGAGGACGGTGAACCCGCCGTTGAACTCCTTGGTCTGCGGGTACGTGCCAGCGGTGATCGTCCCGTCGCCGGCGACCATGACGGGATCGACGTCCTCGGCCAAGCCGCCGCCGAACACCCACACGCCTGCGTCCATGGCCTCCTGGACCACCGCGTGAGCAGCCTCTCCCACGGCGGGGAGCTCCTCGGCAGGGATGTGGTCCATCGCGCTGCTGGGGAACGAAGTCAGGTACCGCGTCATCTCACGACTCCTTTCTCGGCGGTCTGCGCCGGCCGCATCTCAGCCTCGCCCTACGCGGTAGAGACTGACAAGCCACCGAAGACTCATCGCTACTCCGGCCGATCCGGGTTCACTTCCGTCAGAGGTCATTCGCAACGCTGGCGCAGGCTGCAGCCATATCGCCCGACCCAGGGGCTGCGGGGCTCAGAGCACATAACCTTGAGACATGTCGATGGTCAAGCGCGATCCTGAACGCGGCAGAGCGGCTGCGGCCAAGTTGAAGGCGCTCGGCGTAAAGGGAGTCCTCATCCAGGCGGCCGAGCAGGGTTACATCACGCAGCTCGCATGCAAGATGCCCGAATGCTTCTGCCCCGAGGAACTTGGAGGCGCGTGCTACTTCGAGCCAGCCACCGCCGAACTGAGCGACTGGATGCCCACCCACGAGCACTTCCCGCTTTCCAAGAAAGACGGCGGCCACCGAGCCGTGGACAACGCCATCCTGGCGCACCGCCTCTGCAATCGCATCGACTACTCCATACGCGTTGGCCGTTCGTACGCGCGCGATCTCGAGAGGGTTAGGAAAGCCCGCGAGGAGGCGACCCGCCGCCTCGGCCTTCGGCTCGGTCTCCTCGACCGGCTCGCCGGACTCGTCGATCGCCTCGACGGTGGCCCTGCGGCACCGACGCCGAAGCCGAAGAAGACGAAGAAGGAGCCGGAGTTGAAGTCCCTGACGGACGCCGCGAAGGCGCAGTACCTGCTCGACCACCCGACGATCTCCGATCGCACTTGGACGAACGAGCCTCGGCTCAAGGGCGAGAAGCGCGACGCCTTCATCCGTCGCATCCTCCTCGGTTAGGTCCTGCACGGCGAAAGCCGTCGAGTCCGACGAGACCGAGACCGTCGAGGAGACCGAGACCGCCTCGCTACCCGGATCCTGCGGTAAGTCGCTGAGGCTGCTTCGCGTGGTTGGTCTGGGCCGCTTTGACGATCCTGATCGGCTGTAGCCGGACTGCAAATGACGGTCGTGCCGGCTACAAGGGTCGCTCGGCCGGTTTCGGGGATGGCTGTGCCGGCGAGTGCGTCGGCGGTTTCGGTTGCGGGCGAGCGCGGTGTTCAGGCGGGCGCTCGTGCGAGCCTGCGGATCCGTTGCAGCGTTGTGACGAAGTCGCTGAAGAGGGCGTAGCCGGCGGAGAGGCGTAGGACGAGCCGGCGGCCGCTGCGGCCGACGGTGGCGGCGACGGCGATGAAGCGGAAGCGCAGCCGCTTCGCGTAGCTGTTGCGCTCGTTCGCGGGCAGTGCGAGCAGTTTCAGCCAGCAGAGCAGGTTGTAGGCGAGCAACGTGCAGAGCAGGTAGGCCCAGTTGGCGTGGAAGAGCCGTGAGGGGAGGTTGTCGAGCGCGAAGCCGAGTTTCGCCTCCTTGATCCGGTTCTCGACTGTCGCCTTGGCGCGGTGCCAGATCTCGAGCTCGTCGGCGGAGCGTTCGCTGTCGTTGGTGACGAGCGCCCAGTAGTGCCACTCACCCTCCTCGAGTGCGAGTTGCTCGCCCTGGGCGAGCGGGTCGCGGCGGACGACGAACCGGCGCGCCTGCGTCCAGGTGCGCGGCCGCCAGACGAAGCTGGTCACCTCGCTGCCGTCGCGGTAGCTGGACGGCTGCCAGTCATCGTCGACGACAGCAGCGATCCGCTCTCTGAGTGCCCGATTCAGCTGCGCGCCGATCGTGTAGGTGATCCGGCGCCGCTCGCACTCGGCGAGGAAGTCTTTGCCGTAGAAGCCCTCGTCGGCGCGCAGGAAGAGCCGGACGCCCTCGGGGACGCGGCGCAGGCACTCGGCCAGGAAACGCCTCGCGCCGGTCGAGGCGGCGGCGTGTCCGTTGCGCAGCTTCGCGTGCAACCACTCGCCCGTCTCACCAACGAAACAGAGCAAGGGATGCCAGGCGACCTTGCCGGTGTAGACGCCGCGTGTGCCCTGCCTCGACCCGACCGGTCCGTGGTGCTCGACGTAGCTCGCGTCCAAGTCGAGCGTCAGCGTTTCCCGCTCGAGCAGCGGATGCACGCGAGCAAACAACTCGTCGAGCACCTGGTTGAGCTGGCCGATGTGGCCGAGCGTGAAGCGGCGCAGGAAACGGCCGAGCGTCGTCGGCTCGGGCAGCCCGTGGCCACGCAAAAGCTCCTGCGCCGAGTCCGACCGCAAGAGCGCGACGTCGTCGAGGCACTCGCCGCCAGCAATCAGCGTCTCGCACAAGCCGAGGATCGCCTGCGCCGGCGACTAGCCACGTTGGCGCTTCTTCACCGTCAGCCGGTCGAGCAACGCACCGACGCCGAGCCGAGCAGCGAGTTCGCGCACCAACACAAGCCCGGCATGAGCCGTCAATTGCTGCGTCGAGGCGGCGACCTGGACCAGCGCCGACCGCTCTGTTACCTTCACCTTCACGAGTGCCTCCCTGTCGCTCGCGGGACGTCTTCGTCAACGCCCATCGTGAGCGGCAGGGAAGACATTTCTTCTCGAGCTACTCCGGCGCTACCGCAGGATCCGGGTAACTAAGACGGCGCATGGTCGACGTGGTCGAGTTGATCGTAGGCACATCGACTGGCGGCATAATCGCCCTGGGGCTCGCCTCCGGGCGGAGCGCCCAGGAAATGCTGGAGTTCTATCTGCAGTTAGGGCCGACGATCTTTAGGCGCCGACGCCGGCGTACATGGGCTGGTAGATGCTCTCCGCGAGCTTCGGCATCTCACTCCAATCTCGTTTTGAGAGTCCCAGATTCTTACGTACGCGCAGGGCCGCTAGTGGACTGCTTGATCTGAAGCTCGACGGCCGAAACGGTTACGTCTTCGGCGAAGGGGAGAGGCCGTTCGCGCTGTCCACTGTGTACGTGCGGGCGCGCGCAGCCTGGCGTGCCGCCGGTCTCACACCGATCGGCCTCTACGAGGCGCGCCACACGTGCGCGAGTCTCATGATCGCTGTAGGCGTGAACGCGAAGGCGATCACTCACTACCTCGGGCATTCTTCGATCGAGGTCACCTTCGACCGCTACGGACACCTGATGCGCCAGTCGTGCGCCAGTCAGCACCTCAAACGGTGGACTTCCACGGACTCGGGTGGACTGAACGGCGAGCGGCCGAGATCGACGCAAACCCGCATGGGAAGCGGGTTTGCGCGGTAGGAGCGGAGGGGGAGGGATTTGAACCCTCGTCGGACCTAACGGCCCGAAACGGTTTTCGAGACCGCCGCATTCGACCGCTCTGCCACCCCTCCCGACCGACCCGCGGCGGGGTCAGAGGCGGAGAAGGAGGGATTCGAACCCTCGAAGGAGGTATGAACCCCCTTAACGCCTTAGCAGGGCGCTGCCTTCAGCCACTCGGCCACTTCTCCGGGCAATTTCGTCGTACAGGGTATCCCATCGCCG
>DATNOU010000118.1:0-1927 GCA_035601195.1 Gaiellaceae bacterium
GGGCACGAAGCTGGGACGGACGAGCCCGAGCTCGAGCAGCTCGCAGCACCAGCGCGAGTCGATCACGTCGCTCTTGCGCCCGGGGACGTTGTGGAGGTGCTCGGCGTTGATCAGCCAGCACTCGAACCGGCGCTCGAGCACATAGAAGTAGGGTCGGACCGAGGCGCGGTGCCGGTCTTTCGACTGGCCCGTTTCCTCGGCCCGCCCTCCGAACCGGACGTGCGCGTTTCCACGCATCCGGCTCTCCACGAGCCCATGCCGTCGAGTCACGCGGCTGATCCCGCCGTCGTCGCCGTTGACCAAGGCGTGGGGATGCTCGTGTGCCGGTAGCGGTAGCGAGAGATCGCGACGCGCGCCGGGTTGTAGAGCGTCACCTCGTCCTCGACCGGACGCCAGTTGTGGTAGTAGCGCCGGACGAGCTCCTTCCGGGGGCGGCGAGTGTGCTTGTTGCACAGCCAGCGCCAGACGCGACGCCACACGAACGCGTCGAGGTAGGCGAAGGTCTTGCTCGATGCCCCGTGGCGGAAGTAGTTGGTCCAACCTCGCAGCACCGGGTTGAGCCGGCGCAGCAGGGTCGGTAACGGTTGGTTTGTCGATCCGGCGGTGAGCGCCCGCACCTTCCCTTTCACGGCCATCAACGCGGCCCGCGCGGGATAGGTGTAGACGTGGTGCTTTGCCGCGCCTCGCTTCTTGTGCCTCCGGATCCGGAAGCCGAGGAAGTCGAAGCCCTCGTCGATGTGCGCGATCGTCGTCTTTCGCTCCGACAGGCGCAGGCCGATCGGGGACAGCACCGCCGCCGTCTCCGCAGGCAAGCGCTCAGCGTGCGCTCGGTCACCGGCCACCAACACGACAAAGTCATCCGCGTAGCGGACGAGCTTGTAGTTGGCCAGCCCCTTGCGCCGACGCTGTTCACGAGCGTGCGAGTCGCCCATCGCCTCCCAGGCCGCGGCGAAGTGCTCGTCGAGGACCGAAAGCGCGATGTTCGAAAGCAGCGGCGAGAGGATCCCGCCCTGGGGCGTGCCGGTGAGCGTGTCCCTCTCGACGCCGTCCTCGGAGAGGACGCCGGCCTTGAGGAACGCCTTCACCAGGGCAAGCACGCGTCTGTCTGCGATCCGCTCCCGCACCCGGCCTAGCAGCGCCGAGTGCGAGATTTCGTCGAAACAGTTTTCGACGTCTCCCTCGATCACCCACTCGTAGGAGCGGGAGCAGAAGAAGTGGATCTCCGCGATCGCGTCTTGCGCCCGGCGCCTCGGACGGAAGCCGTAGCTGCACGGCTTGAAGTCCGCCTCGAAGATCGGCTCGAGCACCAGCTTGAGGGCGGCCTGCACCACCCGGTCGCGCACGGTCGCGATCCCAAGGCGGCGGCGTTTGCCGCCAGGCTTGGGGATCATCGTCTCCCGCACGAGCGTCGGCTGGAAACCCCGGGCCTTGAGCGCTGCTCGCAGCTCGGAGAGGAAGGCCTGCTCGCCCCGAACGGCCGTCACATAGTGGGCGGTCTCACCGTCCACCCCGGCCGAGCGAGCCCCTCGGTTGCCCCGCACCCGACGCCACGCAACAGCAAGAAACGCCGGGTCACAAACGAGGTTGTAGAGATCGTCAAACCGTCGATCAGGATCATCACGTGCCCATCGGTGCAGCTTCGTCTGGATCTCCAGTACCCGCGCCTCCGCCACAGACGGCGTCGGCCACGGAGCGCCGGTGTTCACCGGCGACCTCCTGGCATTCCACCCCGAGCGCTGCAAGCTCGCTGCCCCCCTTCGCCATGTGGACGGCTTTCCCGTCCTCCGACTACTACGAGGGCTCCGCCCCATCCCGAGACCATCAGCCGACGACGCGCCTGCCCGCCACCGGCAACTCGCGCCGGCGGGGAGGGCGGCCTCGGGACGGTTCCCACGTTTACCACCGACCCATCGACGAGGGAGGCGCC
>DATNOU010000119.1:0-2113 GCA_035601195.1 Gaiellaceae bacterium
CGGTAGGGAAGTAGTCTGGTTTCGGTGTTGCAGTCCCCGGACCTCGGGTTCGCCGTCGCGGAGCGGGGCATCGAACCCACACAAGAGGCACGGTTTGGCGGCGCTGAGCTTTGGCCGGGAGCGGGTCCTCCCGGCGCTGAAGAACTGCGGTGGCTCATCGCGGCTGGCCTTGAGAAGGGGTTTCTGACCTACGATGAGATCGCAGCCGCACTCGAGGACGTCGGCCTGACGCGGGAGCAGACCGAGGACTTCTACACCTACCTGGTCGAACGGTCGATCGAGCTGGTCGAGGGGGAGCAGCACAAGCATCCGCCGCAGGAGCGGCCAGCGCACGTCGAGGACGAGACGAAGGCCCCGCCGAAGTTGGACGTGACCGTCGAGCCGTCGCTCGACTCGCTGCGGCTTTACCTGCGCGAGATCGGGAAAGTGCCGCTGCTGACGGCCGACCGGGAGGTCTACCTCGCGAAGCGGGTCGAGCGCGGGGACATGGCGGCGAAGACGCAGATGATCGAGGCCAATCTCAGGCTCGTCGTCTCGATCGCGAAGCCGCACCTCGGCCGCGGCCTCTCGCTCCTCGACCTGATCCAGGAAGGCTCGCTCGGGTTGATCCGTGCGGTCGAGAAGTTCGACTATCGCAAGGGCTTCAAGTTCTCGACCTACGCGACCTGGTGGATCCGGCAGGCGGTGACGCGCGCGCTCGCCGACAAAGCGCGGACGATCCGCATTCCGGTGCACATGTTCGAGCGGCTGAACAAGGTCGTACACATTCAGCGGCAGCTCGTGCAGCGCCTCGGCCGCGAGCCGCGTCCCGACGAGATCGCCGCCGAGCTCGAGCTGACGACCGAGGAGGTGCGGGAAATCCTGCGGATGGCGCAGTTTCCCGTCTCACTGGAGAAGCCGATCGGTGAAAAGGAGGACTTGAAGCTCGGTGACCTTGTCGAAGATGAGCTGGCCGAGTCGCCGTTCGACGTGGCCTCGGTCTCGCTCCGATGCGAGGACATCGAGCACCTGCTCGCGGCGCTACCGGAGCGCCAGCGCCAGGTGATCGTGCTTCGCTTCGGCCTCCACGATGGCCAGCCGCGAACGCTCGACGAGGTGGGGCGCACCTTCGGCGTCACGCGCGAGCGGATCCGGCAGATCGAGAGCAACACGCTCAAGAAACTCGCCTCGCTGCCCGAGGCGCAGCGCCTAAAGGACACCCTCTAAATCCGGCTCGCGCGAGGTTCAGAGCGCGCCGGCAGCGCGACCATCTGGGACACGGGCAGCTACCGCAGCCTGGGCGACGAGCCGGTCGAGCGGACGCTCGAGCACGGGCATCCGGCGGTAATCGTCGCAGCGTTCGCTAGCCCATCCTGACGCGGCCGACCTGCCCGGCCCAAGGACGACCCGTTGGGCCGCCGGCCGCTCCTTTGCATCCGTGGCGGGCGCGTGCCGAAGAGCCTCTCGCACGGGAGGTCAGGCATGTCTACCGTTGCCCTCGTGAAGCTTGTGAGCGCGGAGCGCTGGCGGAACTGGGCGCGGACCGAGGCGACCTTCGTCGGCCGCGTTCACCGCCCGTCGTCGACGGCCGAGCTCGTCGACGTCGTCCGTCCCGCACGGCGCCGGCTGACGCTCGTCGGCTCGGGTCACTCGTGGGCGCCTGTCGCGCGCCCCGACGAGGAGGCGTTGTCGCTCGAGCGCCACGACTCGCTCGTCCGAATCGACAGCGCGGCGAGAACGGCGACTGTGCAGGCGGGCATGCGTCTCTGCGACCTCAACCGCGTGCTCGCGGCGCACCGACTCGCGCTGCCGGTGCTCGGCACGTCGTCGCAGCAGACGGTCGCCGGCGCGACCGCGACGGCGACGCACGGGACCGGCGCGCGCTTCCAAGGACTCTCGAGCCTCATCCGCTCGCTCGAACTCGTGACGGCCTCAGGCGAGGTCGCGCGCGTATCAGAAGCCGACAACGCCCACATGTTCGCCGCCGCCCGAGCCAGCCTCGGTCTGCTCGGCGTCGTCGCCGAGGTGACGCTCGACTGCGAGCGAGCGTTCAATCTCCGACTCGTCGAGCGGCCGACGACCCTCGATGCCGTGCTTGACCGGCTGGACGAGCTCCTCGCGCGGAACGAGCACT
>DATNOU010000120.1:0-12601 GCA_035601195.1 Gaiellaceae bacterium
CGTCGTCCGTGACGGCGAGCGCTTCCGACTCGACTACGACAGGCCGAAATCGATCGGCAAGGTGCGAGGCTACTGCGGCCCGTTCGGCGTCTTCGTTCGCTCCTACGCCTTCATTCGCGCGTACGGGCCCGCCCTCAGGGAGATGTCCGAGGTGGCCGTTCTGAACGCGAACTACATGCTGGCGCGGCTGAAGGAGACGTACGAGCTGCCGTTCGACCGCCTCTGCATGCACGAGTTCGTTCTCTCGGCGCGTGGGCTCAAGAGGGAGCACGGGATCACGGCGCTCGACGTCGCCAAGCGGCTCATGGACTACCGGTTCCATCCGCCGACCATCTACTTCCCCCTCATCGTCCCGGAGGCGCTGATGATCGAGCCGACGGAGACGGAGGCCAAGGAGACGCTCGACGCCTTCTGTGACGCCATGCAGGAGATCGCGCGGGACGCGGCCGAGCAGCCGAAGCTGCTGAAGGAGGCCCCGCACGATCGGCCGGTGCGCCGCCTGGACGAGGTGAAGGCTGCGAAGAGAGCCATCGTCCGCTACCGCTTCGACGACCATCCCGACCTCACGGGCGGGCCCTCCGAGGGTGAGGCGCTCGAAGCTCAAAAGGGGGCCTGATGGAACGCGACCAGATCGCGCTCTGCGTGGACGAGCTGCGCGCCGAGCACCCGGGTCGTGAGGAGTTCATCGCGGCTGTGCGGGAGTTCGGGCAGGAACTCGATCCGGATTCGCGCAAGACTCTCGGCCAGGTGCTGCTCGACCGGCAGCCGGAGACGGGCGGCTTCGACGTGCTCAATCAGCGGCTCGAAGAAGGCGGCTGGATGAAACGGACGATGCGCAAGATCGAGGAGCGCGAGCGCCCGGACCGCCTCAAGGGCGAATGATCGATCTCCGCTCCGACACGCTCACCCAGCCGTCCGCCGGCATGCGCAAGGCGATGGCCGAAGCTGTCGTGGGCGACGAGCAGAAGCGGGAGGACCCGACCGTCATCGCTCTCGAGGAGAGGGCGGCCGAGCAGTTGGGCCAGGAGGAAGCCGTCTTCCTCCCGACGGCGACGATGGCGAACCAGATCGCCCTTCGAATCCTGTCCGAGCCGGGCGACGAGGTGCTCGCCGAGGCGACGGCGCACGTCTTCCGCTACGAGCTGGGCGGCCCGGCGGTGCACTCAGGGCTGGCGATGAAGGCGCTCCCCACCGAAACCGGAATCTTCAGCGCCGAGCAGGTGCGCGACGCGGTCAGCCTGCCCGGCGATCTCCACACGGCACCCACCCGGATCGTCTGCTTCGAGAACACGCACAACGGCGGCGGTGGTCGGATCTGGCCCCTTGATCATCTCCGAGGGGTGGTGGGCGAAGCACGCCGCCACGGTCTCAACGTCCACCTCGACGGCGCCAGGCTGATGAACGCGTCGGTGGCGAGCGGCGTCCCCGCGGCCGACTATGGCCGGGAGTTCGACACCGTCACCCTGTGTCTCTCCAAGGGGCTCGGCTGCCCCCTGGGCGCGCTCATCGTCGGCTCGCGTGAGCGGATGGCAAAGGCGCGGCGGATGAAGCACCTCTTTGGCGGTGCGATGCGCCAGTCAGGGATCGTCGCTGCTGCCGGCATCTACGCCTTCGAGCACAACGTGGGCCGGCTCGCCGAGGATCACGAGCATGCTCGCCGGCTCGGAGAGGGGCTGGCGGAAGCGGGTCTCCCGGTCGACCCGGACCAGGTGGAGACGAACTTCGTCCTGCTCGACGTCGGCCGTCTCGGCCTTCCGGCAGACGAGGCCGTCGCGCGGTTGCGGGCCGAGAACGTCCTACTCTCTTTCGCGTCCCGCAAGGACGTGCTCCGGGCAGTCACGCACCTCGACGTCAGCGCCGAAGACATCGAGCAGGCGATCGAGCGCATCCCGCGCGCGCTGGCGTCGACCGACCGCCCCGTCGAGCTCGCCGCGGACGCGCCGACGCCCTGCTGAGGACGCCGGCGCATCCAGCGCTTTCGTAACTACTCGTACTGAAGCGCCCGCAGGACGTTCAGCCTCGCCGCGCGGCGCGCGGGGAAAATCGCCGCGAGCACGCCGACGATCACCGCCACGATCGCGAACACGACGAGCTGGGTGACGGGAATGGCGATCTGAACGTTGAACTCCGAGAGCGCCCTGGTCATCAGAAGCGCGAGGAAGATCCCGAGCGGAAGCCCGAGCGCCGCCCCGATCAGCGCCGTGATGATGCTTTCGTGCCGCACCATGCGGCGTGCCTGGCGCCGGGTCATCCCGACGGCCCGCAGCATCCCCAGCTCGCGCGTTCGCTCGAAGACCGTGAGGACGAGCGTGTTCACCATCCCGAAGATGCTGACCACGACCGATAGTGCGAGGAGGACGTACAGGATGTTCAGGAAGTCGTTGAAGTCCTTGTTTTGCGCCTGGATCCAGCCTTCGCGGGTTTGCACTTTCGCGTCCGGAAAGTCCTTGACCGCGGCTTCGAGAGACGCCGTCGTGGCCGCCGTCGGCTCGCCGTTCACGTCGACGAACACGAACGAGTTCTGCGGCCGTTCGTAGATCGAGTCGAACAGCGACTGCGTGATCGAGACGCTTCCGAGGAGCGGGAAGAACGGGGGCGGCTCGTAGATGCCCTTCACGACGAGCTGCGTCGTGTCCCCGTCCGGCGTCAGGAGGGGGAACTGGTCTCCCACCTTCAGGTTCTTGTCCTCGGCGAAGCTCTTGTCGATGATGGCGCCGTTCTGCCCCATCTCGGCGAGCACCGCGTCGGATCCCTGCTTCCAGTCGAACGTGTACGCCTGAGCGATAGCGCCCGGCTGAATGCCGGTGACGTAGCCGCTCTCGCCGTCGGCCTTGCCGAGCCCCGAGCGGACGCTCGTGGTGAACTGGGCGTCGGGGGAACGGCCGACTGCGTCGCCGGCTGAGGTGACGAAGGGCGAGAAGCCGTCCTGTGCGGTCAGCACGTACTCGGCTTCCACCTGCTTCTTGATGGCGTCGGTGTTCGAGGATTTCATCCCGCTCGCGAGCACGGCGACGAACGTGACGAGCGCGATGCCGATCATGAGCGCGGCTGCGGTCGATGCCGTCCGCCCCGGGTTACGAGTCGAGTTCCCCTTCGCGAGCCTGCCCGCTGCACCGCCGATGCGGGTGGCCGGCCAGCCGACGAACGCTGCCAGAGGGCGGACCAGCCGTGACGAGATCATCGCCACGCCCACGAAGAGGGCGAGGACGCCGACGGCAATCGAGATGAGCCGCTGTGCCGTTCCCAGGTCGTCCTTGAAGAGGGAGTAGCTGAGAAGCGCGACCGCGATGCCGATCACGACCATTGCGATGTACGGAGCCAGACGCGCCATGCGCCCGCGGGGCAACGTGAAGCCCTCGCGGACGGCGGCGATGGGAGGCACTCGCGTGGCCCGGATCGCGGGGAAGATTCCTGCGAGAAGCGTGACCCCGACGCCGATGACCATCGAGGCGATGACCGTTCGCGGCGCGAACACGAGCCCCTGGGTCGGCAGGTCGAAGTTGAGCGCCTTGAAGAGCGCGTTCAACCCAGCCGCCAGGCCGAGGCCGAGGAAGAGCCCGGCCAGGGACGCAGCGAACCCGATGGCGAGCGCTTCCAACACGACTGACCAGAGCACCTGACGCCGTGAGCCGCCGATCGTTCGCAGGGTGGCGAACTCACGCGTCCGCTGCGCGACGGTGATCGAGAGCGTGTTGAAGATGACGAACGCGCCGACGAAAAGCGCCACTCCGGCGAACGCCAGCAGGAAGTAGCGGATGAACTTCGTGAACGCGACGTCCTTCAGATCCTCCGTCGCCTGCTGGTCGCCCGTGCGCACGAGCGCGTTGCTCGGCAGGATCGGGCGGATCTCGCTCACCAGCTTCTGGGGCGTCGTGCCGTCCTTGCCCGCGACCGAAATGGCGTCGAACTCGCCTTCGCGGTCGAGGAGCGCCTGGGCGGTAGGGATCGTGAAGACGGCGAACGTCGCCGAGCCGAGCGAGCTCACGTCGCCATACTGGGCCAGCCCGACGATCTTGAATTCGCTGACAGGCTGAACGGTCGCGATCTTGACCGGTTCGCCGATCTTGTAGCCCTGCTCGTCCGCGGTGCCCACGTCGATCACGACTTCGTTGGGCGTGGAAGGCCAGCGGCCCTCGAGGAGCTTGAGGGGGTTGAAACGGGCTTCCGACGGGTCGATCCCGAAGCCGAACGAGGGCGCGCCGCCGGTGTCCACGGCCTTGCCGTTCTTCTTCAGGATCTTCGTGTTCGAATCGTCGGCGACGATGCCGGCTGCGGCAGCTACGTCAGGGAGCGCCTTGACCTTGGCGAGCAGGGTGTCCGGGATCGACGGGGCCGAAGCTGTATCGCCGTCGACATTGATATCGGCCGCCTTGCCCGAGACGACCGCGTCCGTGTTCGCGTAGGTCTCCTGGAAGATGCTGCTGAACGCCTTGTCGATGGTGTCCGTCAAGACGTACGTTCCGCTCACCATCGTCACTCCGAGGACGATGGCGAAAGCGGTCAGGAAGGCGCGGAGCTTCCGCCCCGCGAGGCCCCGGAGGGTGACGCTGATCAAGACCGACTCACCTCTTCCATCGCGCTGAGGATGTCGTGCGCGGCTGCGCTGCGGAGCTCCTTGACGATGCAGCCGTCGGCCAGGAAGAGGACGCGGTCCGCGATCGCGGCGGCGCTTGCGTCGTGGGTGACCATCACGGTCGTCTGCCCGTAATCGGACACCGATTGGCGCAGGAGCTCGAGAATCTCCGCGCTCGTGGTCGAGTCGAGGTTGCCGGTGGGCTCGTCCGCGAAGATGACTGTGGGCCTGGAGATGAGGGCTCGTGCGATCGCGACGCGCTGCTGCTGGCCGCCGGAGAGCTCGGAGGGACGATGCTTGCGGCGGTCGGAGAGACCGAGCTTGCCAATGACCTCGTCGATCCACTCCTTGTCCACCTTGCGACCGGCGAGCTCGAGCGGAAGCGTGATGTTCTCCTCCGCCGTCAGCATCGGAAGCAGGTTGAAGAACTGGAAGATGAAGCCGATGTGCTCGCGCCGAAGCTTCGTCAGCTCGGTGTCGCCGAGCTTGGTGATGTCCTTGCCATCGATCGACACGGTGCCCGAAGTCGGTGCGTCGAGCCCGGCGAGGATGTGCATGAGCGTCGACTTACCGGAGCCCGACGGGCCCATGACGGCCGTCAGCTCGCCGCGATGTACATCCATGGAGCAGCCCCGCAGGGCGTCCACGGCAGTGTCGCCCTCGCCATAGCGGCGCGTGAGCTCCTTTGCCTCGATGACGGCGTCAGACGGCGCCTTTGCCGTTGCGGGCTCTTCGGTCATAGTCGTGGAAGACATTCCTACCTCCAGGGAGTTGTGTCACCAGGGTGTCAAAAATGCCGCCCGCAAGTGAAGGCGGCCACCCCGCGTCTTAACGTGCGGGTAACCGCACCCCTTCCGTCAGGGGTTGCGGTCGCCCACCAGGAAGAAGGCCAGGGCCACGCCGACGTAGGCGGCGACGAGCGCAAACCCCCGCGCGCGGCTCGAGCGTCCGTTCCAGAGAAGCAGAGCGGCGAAGGCCGCGGACCCTGCAAGGGCCAGGAGCTCGACCGGTCGGAAGGAGAGCGCGAGCGGCTCGATCGCCCAGGCGAGCAGCGCGACCGCCGGAATGAGGAAGACGGCGACCTGGGCGCTCGAAGCGAGCGCGATCTCTGCCGCAAGCTTGATCCGTCCCCGGTAGGCCACGACGACGGCCCCGCCGTGCTCTGCGGCGTTCCCGACAATGGCAACGATGACCGCGGCGACGAAGAAATCGCTCAGGTGCGCCTTCTCGGCGAACGTCTCCAGCGAATGCACGAGGATCTCGGCCACGAATGCGGTCATGACGGTGGCCGCCGCCAGCACGCCCAGGGCGAGGGGGAACGACCATGCATCCATGTCCTCCCGCTCCCCGGCGACGTGCAGCAGACGGTGGCGGCGGAGGGAGTACCAGGTGGTTACGACGTAGACGAGGAGAAGGACGATGGAAACCGGCAGGGAGGCCACCGCGAGCGTGTGGCGGTCCGGGTCCCCGGTCCAGCTCGGCACGGCCGGGATGAGAAAGAGGAGGACGGCCGCGAGCACGAGGGCGATCGAGGTCAGGCTCGACTCGCGGTCGATGTCGCCCCGGCCGCCGAACGCGAGCGAGAACCCGAGGACGAGCAGCAGGTTTCCGACGACGCTTCCCGACAGCGAGCCGCGGACGACTTCCGTCAGGCCGTCGGAGACCGCGAAGAGGGCGATGATGAGCTCCGGGGCGTTCCCGAAGGTCGCGTTGAGAAACCCGCCGACACCGGGGCCGGTGTGGTGGGCCGCGTGTTCCGTTGCCTCCCCGATCAGCCACGCCAGGGGGATGAGCGCCGCCGCCGCGACGCTGAAGAGGACCATGTCGCTCGCGCCGGCCCGGTCGAGGACCACGACAAGCGGGCCGACGGCGAGCAGGGCATACAGCGTTTTGCGAAGCACGCGCCGGACCCTAACGTTGAGGTCGACGTGATCGATGCAGTGCTCTTCGACTGGGGCGACACGCTCTTCCACTTCGCGTGGGACGAGTCGCTCGTGGAGGCGGGCTGGGAGGCAGGGCTCGCGGCGCTGGGCCGCGATGACCTTCCGGGACACGAAGAGACGGCCGCGCGTTTCCGCGAGCTCTACTTGCCGCTGCTCTGGGTACCCGGCTCGCTCGACGAGATCGAGTACCCGGGGATGGTGCGCGAGCTGCTCGAGGGCTTCGGCGTCGACGTGTCCGACGACGAGCTCTCACGGTTCCTCGAAGCGGAGCACGCCGCCTGGGACCCGGCGCGCCGGCTCGGAGATTCCACGCACGCTCTCCTCGATGCGCTCCGTGAACGCGGGCTCCGGACCGGCCTCGTCTCGAACGCCTTCGATCCCGGGTGGCTCCTGCACAGAGATCTCGAGCGCATGGGGCTCGGCGAGCGACTCGACGTCGCCGTCTTCTCGTCGGAGGTCGGCAAGCGCAAGCCGCACCCGGCGATCTTTGTGGCGGCCCTCGATGCGCTCGGCGTCGAGCCCGAGCGCGCTCTCTTCGTCGGCGACCGTCGCTTCGAGGACATCCGGGGCGCCAAGGAGGTCGGCATGACCACTGTGCTCGCGTACTGGTTTCGCGCGGACGAGGACGACCGGGGGCTGGAGCCAGACCACGAGGCGTTCACGCAGATGGACGTCCTCAACGTCGTTCGGCGCCTGCTCGCCGAAACCTAGCCGCGGCGGCTTTACACCCGGCTCGGCGCGATGTCAAGTCTTGCGGGCTGCCCAAAGGTTCCCCAAAATCCACAGCGATGCTCAGGCGCCTGCCCCTTGTCCAAGAGCTTCCCTTGCGGCCTCAGGACGAGACCGAGTGCCGCCGCTGCGGGGTCCACTGCGACAAGGTCGTGTACCCGGCTGCGTGCATCGCGCGGTCCTGCCCCTTCGTCTATGCGTACCAGGAGTTGGGACGGACGTACATCGGCTGCATGCAGAAGGTCTACGACGTCGAGATCGACCTCGACGCCCTCAGCGAGGCACAAGGGCGCAAGGGCGGCTTCGGGGCGGTCAAGACAGTCCGGCAGCCGCTGCCGATGTGCAAGGCGGAGGTGGCGAGCTGCTACGAGAACCGGGCTGACGAGCTCGGGTGCGTCAACCCCGAGTTTTACGAGATCCCCCGCGGGAAGCCTTCCTTCCGCGTCGTGGATCAGACGGACCAGACCCAGACCGCTTCGTAAGCTGTTTTTTCATCCAGCGGGCGTGGAGCTCACGGAGCTTGCGCACCTCGCCCGCGTCCGGCCCGCGGCCATCCTTCCCCGGTACCTCCAGAATCGTCGGCAGGTTCTGGAAGCGAGGGTTGGAGAGGAAGACGCCTAGCTTCTCGGCCAGCACGCCTTCACCGATGTTCGCGTGGCGATCCCGGTTCGAGCCGAGCTCGGCCGCAGCGTCGTTGACGTGCAGAACTCGTAGCCGATCGAGCCCGATCCGCTCGTCGATCTCGTCGAGGCAGGCGTCGAGCGCGCCCCGGTCTGTTACGTCGATCCCGGACACCCACAGGTGGCAGGAGTCCACGCAGATGCCGACACGCGGGTGCCGGTCCAGGCGGTCGACGAGCATGCCCAGCTCCTCCACCGAGCGGCCGATCGTGCCGCCCGCGCCGGCGGAGTTCTCGAGCAGGAGCCAGGTTGTGCCCGAGCAGTGCTCGAGAGCCTGCTCCAGTGCCGGAACGGCCCGTTCCAGGCCTGCCTCGAGGCCCGCACCGAGATGGGAACCGACATGGAGGACGACCCCGTCGGCCTCGATCGCGCAGCCGACGTCCACCGTGTTGACGAGGGCGGCCACCGACTTCTCGTAGATCTCGTCGTCGGTCGCCGCGAGGTTGACCAGGTAGAGGGCGTGACACACCACGCTCCGGATCCCGGCCTCGGCTCGGCGCTCCTTGAAGCGCTCGAAGGTCACGGGATCGTGGTTCGTGGGGCGCCAGGCGCGTGGGCTCTGGGTGAACACCTGCACGGCCTCTGCCCCCATCGCCTCGGCCCTGTCGATTGCGGTGTGGATCCCGCCCGCGGACGAGACGTGGGCTCCTGGGATCACGCCACTACGATAGCCGCGTGTCTATGCGCGTCCGCTTCGCTCCGAGTCCGACGGGGTTCCTCCACATCGGCGGCGTGCACACAGCCCTCTTCAACTGGCTCTTCGCGCGCCACGAGGGCGGAGAGTTTCGGCTCCGGATCGAGAACACGGACACGAGCCGCGAGGTGGCCGAGGCGACGCAGCAGATCGAGGAGTCGCTGCGCTGGCTCGGTCTCGACTGGGACGGGCCTGTGACCTTCCAGCTCGACCGTCTGGAGCGCTGCAAGGAAGAGGCGCAGCGGCTGGTTGAGGAGGGCAAGGCCTACGAGGACGAGGGTGCCATCCGTATCCGCATGCCGGACGAGGGCACGACCGCGTGGGAGGATCTGGTGCGCGGGCGCATCGAGTTTCCCAACGAGAAGCTCGAGGATCTGGTCGCCGTCCGCGCGGACGGCCGTCCCACCTACAACTTTGCGTCCCCCGTCGAGGACTGGTTGGATGGCATCACCCACGTCATCCGCGGCGAGGACCACATCTCCAATACCCCGAAGCAGATCCGGATCCTCGAGGCGCTCGGCGCCCCGGTGCCCCACTACGCGCACCTGGGGAGCATTCTCGGGCCGGACGGCCGGAAGCTCTCCAAGCGCCATGGCGCCGTCTCGGTCGGGGAGTTTCGCCGCGACGGGTACTACGCGCCCGCCCTTTTCAACTACCTCGCTTTGCTCGGCTGGAGCTACGACGACCGCACCGAGGTGTTCTCGCGGGACGAGCTCGTTCGCCTGTTCACGCTCGACCGCGTCGGGTCGAGCCCGGCCACCTTCGATTACCAGAAGCTGACGCACCTGAACGGCGTGTACCTTCGCTCGCTGCCGCCGGACGAGTACGCGGACGTCCTCGTTGCGTATCTCCGCGAGCAAGGCTACGAGTGGGACGAGGAGCTCGTGCGCCGCGCGGCGCCGCTCGTCCAGGAGAAGATCGCGACACTCGGGGAATTCCCGAAGTTCGCCGGCTTCCTCTTCGAGCGGGTCGATCCCGACCGTGGGCTCCTCGACGGCTCGGGCCCGCTCCTCGCCCAGGCGCGCGAGGTCCTGGCCGACCTTCAGCCCTTCGAAGCCGAGCGGATCGAGGCGGAGCTCCGACGGCTCGCCGAGGTCCTAGGCCTGAAGCCCCGCGAGGCCTTCCAGCCGATTCGCGTCGCGGTCACCGGCTCGACCGTGTCGCCGGGCCTCTTCGAGTCGATCGAGCTCCTAGGCCGAGAAGAGACGCTCGCGCGGCTCGAGGCAGCCGCGGCCTAGCAGGTGCCGGTCGAGCGCTGTCTGGAACGCCAGCCACGACTTCTTGCGGAATTCGTCTGTCGGACGCGGAAGGCCGCGAAGCACCCGAGCGCGTCTCGAAGCTGCCCGATTTTTATCCCCGGGTCGTACCATTTCTGAGTTATAAACGGCCCGGAGGGCCTCGCGGTTACGGGCGGTAGAGGACGAAGCCGCCCGCGAGGAGCGCCAAGCCGGCCGCCCAGACCGGCCAGGCGACGAGCACGGCTCCCGCGGTGAAGAGGAACGCGCCCCCGAGGATCAAGATGGTGGCCACGACCGCCGAGACGTCGGTACGGTCCTGCCGGCCGCGCGGTTCGTCGACGGTGCGCTGGGATCGCTCCTGGGCGGCCACGCGCGAGCGCTCGAGCGCACGCAGGCGTGCGAGCCGGACCCGGAAGAGCGCTCCGCGCCACTCGAGCAGCAAGGGCTCCACCGCCTCGGGATCGCCGTACTCGAGCGCGAGCGAGACATCCGCGGTCGCGTCCCTCGCCTCGCCGAGGGCCTCGACCAGCTCGGCGTGCACCGTCGCGGCCGTGTCCGGCGCGTTGATGCCGACCGCCAGCTCCGCGCCTGCGTGGAGGGCGTACTGCAGGCGTGGGAGTTCCTCGGCGTGCTCGTCGACGAGATCTCCGGAGGGACTGTCCGCGACTCGTTCCAGCCGTGTCAACGCGGTTCCCACCCGCTCCCAGAGATCCGTCACGGCCGCCGTATAGGCCTGCCGCTCGCCGCCCCGAACGGTCCGCTCCATGCGCTCCGGAATCATACGCGGTTACAGTGCCCGGATCGCTCAGATCGCCCACCCTGTTGTCGCGGTGGCGGATGACGACCCTGCGTTTCGGATGCTGCTGCGCATCAATCTCGAGCTCGACGGCTACCGCGTGCTCGAGGCGGGAAACGCCGAGGAGATCCGTCAGGCGCTCGCCGGCAGCGACGTCGAGCTCATCCTCCTGGACGTGCGCCTCGGCGACGACAACGGGATCGAGCTCGCCGGTGAGCTTCGGAGGGAACACCCCGAGCTCAAGATCGCGTTCCTGACCGGCAGCGCGTTCGGCCTGGCGAACGAAGCTGGAGACATTTCCGACGCTGTTATCCAGAAGCCTTTCGACCTCGAAGAGCTGAGCCAGACTGTGGCGTTGCTGACTCGCCCGTAGCGAGCTCCTCACGCGCGGCAAAGAGATGGCGCCGCACGCGCAGCGTCCTGAGCATGATCGCGATCGCGGTGAAGCCCAGGACGACGTTGGCGGCCACGGTCACGAGCTGCATGCCGACGCTGAACGCGAGCACGGCGCTTCCGCTTGCCGTCCCGCGCAGGGCGAAGACGAGGACCGCCTGCTGGGTCCCGGCACCTCCGGGAGTGAAGGGGAGCACTGTGGAGATCCCCTGGACGACGAGCACTGCGACCACTACCTCCACTCCGGCGTCGATGTGAAAGGCACGGAGGAAGAGGTAGATGCAGAGCGCGCGCGCCAGCCAGCTGCCCGCTTGCCAGGAGACCACCTGGGTCAGGAATGCGCGGCGGTCGCCGAGGATGGCGAAGCCGCGCGCGACCTTCTCCCGGAACTGCGTGACCCGGCGCGAGGCCCACCCGACCCCCGCAATGACGCTGCCGAGGATGACGCAGCCGAGGAAGACCGACAGGCGCGGGTGCTCGACGACGAACGACCAGTCGAAGGCGAGACCGTTCGGCAGCTCCGGGACTCCGGGCAGGAGCCCTCGCGAGAGCGCGTAGACGAAGAGCATGCTGGCGACGACGAAGTCGAACAGCGTTTCCACGAGGAGGGTGGAGGCGAGCGCCGGGTAGGACGAGCCGCTGAGGCGCTGTTTCGCGAGGTAGACCTTGACGACGTCTCCTCCGCGGGCCGGGAGGATCGAGTTGACTCCGACTCCGGCGACGTACGCTCCGAACACGCTCCCGTAGGGCACCCGCGATTCCGGCAGAGCCGCGCGGAGGATGTTCTGCCAGGCGCGGACGCGAAGCGCGAGACGGGTGACGTGCAGGAGGACGGCCAGCGCAAGCGGGATCCAGGCGACGGACGCGACGGCGTCGAAGAACGCCTCCGAGGCGTTGATGAAGGCACGAACGTCGTCCACGATCTGACGATAGCGGCTGCGCTTGTCGCCCTAGCTCTGGGTGGTCGCCGCTACGCGGGTGCGTTGCCCGGCGGGGCTTCGGGCGAGTCTGCGTGGTCGCGTTCCTCGAGCTGCTCGCTGACCCGCTGATAGAAGAAGCCGGCGAACAGGAGGACGCCGCCAACGGCGATGAAGGACAAGGCACGGGTCAGGGACGCGAGGAAGGCCAGGTCGTAGAGGAAGATCTTCACGAGGGTCACTCCGAACAGCCCGAATCCCGCCAGGCGGAGCGCGCGGGAGCGGCGGGTCAGGCCGACGTAGAGGAGCCCGAGGCTGATAAGGCCCCAGAAGGCGCTGACGCCGGTGTGTCCCCGCTGGAACTTCGTGTCCACGTCGGCGTTGGTGGCAATCTCCGCGATCTCGAGGATCGAGAGCGAGACGGCGTAGAACAGGAGGACGCCGAGGACGCCGAACGTCAAGGCGCGAGCATGGCGTCGAAGCTCCGGCCCGTAGGTGAACACCCCCGCCGCCCCCGCCAGGAAGAGGAGGGCGGGTACGCCCGCACCCGGGTGGGCGACGGCCACGAAGAGCTCGCGGGGAGGCGCCTCCGTCCAGAGGGCATAGACGAGGGCGAGGGAGAAGACGAGCGCGGAGGC
>DATNOU010000121.1:0-1610 GCA_035601195.1 Gaiellaceae bacterium
GCCAACTTGTCTTTCGCCCGAGTAGAAGCGCGCAAGGCGGGCTTGTTTGAGCCGATTCTGAAAGTCGCCACGCGCCGCCAACAACCGACGCCCTCCCTCGCAAGGAGGTGCTCAGTCATATCAGCCCAGACAACAAAAATCGTAAGCGTTCAGCCCCGCTTGATCAGGCGAGCGCGGGGATGGGGTCGCCGCGGATGTTGGCGCTGAGGACGTCGGTGAGGTAGGCGAAGAGCGAGCGTCTCTGCAGACGGCAGGTGATCGAGGCGGAGAGGAGCCGCTCGATCGTGCGCTCGCCTTGCTCGGATTGGCTGCCGAGTGAGAGCTTGCGATAGATGACGGCGCCGCGGAGGCCGCGTTCGGCGTGGTTGTTGGTCGGTTCGACGCCGTCGGTGTGGGCGAACGTCCATAGCGCCGGCCAGCGCTTGAGCAGGCTCTTGGCGAACAGCCGGTGGTACCTCGTCCTCGGGCTCTTGCGGGCCGCGTGCTCGAGCAGCGCTCGGAGCTTCGCTTGCAGCGGCGCAATCTGGGCCTGGAGACGAGCGCGGTCGCCGTCTTGCTGGTAGGAGCGCCAGGCGTTGACGAGGTCGTGCGCGATCTGGAGGCCGTCGTCGCCGAACTTCTTCTGTTCGGCCATGCCTTCACTGTGGGCGGTGAAGTCTCTGAGCAGGTGCGCCCAGCAGAGCTGCCGTTGGCTGGGGTCGAGGTAGTCGTAGCCGCGCCAGCGGTCCGAGCAGACGATCCCGGCGAAGCGCTCCCCGAGCAGCGTCCTCGCCTCGAAGCCGTGGCGGCCGGCCGCGATCCGGAAGACCGCGCTCCGGGCGCTCAGGGCACCCCAGAGCGTCCGGCTTTCGCCGGCCGTCTTCCAGCCGGTCTCGTCGATGTTGACGACCGACGCCGCTTTGATCTGCTGCTCGAGCCGCGCGTGGGGCGCGGCGAGCGCCTCCCCGGCCCGTTGGACGATCGCGTCGACCGACCCGGTCGCCAGCTCGACCCCGAACAGCTCCCGCGTGAGCTCGGTCGTGTCGCGGCGCGACACCCGGTTCCGCACGGCGAGCGTCACGACCGCGGCCTGCAACCTCGGGCCGAACGCCGACCACGGCACCTCGCGGGGAAGCTCGGCGCGGGTCCGGCTGGTGCATGCCGGGCAGCGCACAGCATGCAGCCGGTACTCGGTCACCCGGACTGCGATCGGCGGCAGCTCAGCAACCTGGTGCCGGCGCGGCTCCGCGGCGTCGACCAACTCCTGCCCATCGAACACGTGCGCGCACGTGCGGCAGCGCCGGGGCCAATGCTCGACGACCTCGTCCACCCGCTCGGGCGGAAGCAGCCGCCGGTGCCTGCCCTCATGGCCGGGCTGGCCGCCGCGAATCTGGCCGGAACCCGGACGGCGCGGCCGCGGCGACGCCGACGGCGGATCCTGCGACGGCGGCAACGACGAATTCCGTGAACTCCGCTTCAGCCGCCGCTCCAGCTCAGCCACCCGCGCCTCGAGCCGCTCGTTCGCCTCGATCAGCTCGCCGACTCTGAGCAACAGCGCGACCGCCGTCTCCCGATCACCGTCGAGGATCGCCTCCGCCTCGGCCCGCTCCATCCCACCAAACTTCGGCGCG
>DATNOU010000122.1:0-12385 GCA_035601195.1 Gaiellaceae bacterium
ACTCGGCGAGATAGACGGAGCCGGCGTCGAGCCCTTCCCGCCACGCGACTTCGGGAAAGACACCGCTCGGGAAACACTCCCGATAGAGGTGGAGGGCCGTGTCCAGGTCGTCCGACGTGCCGGGACGGACGGTCACGCCCGGCGGGCCGGGCTCGACGGGACGATGGTCGGCCGGAGTGACGCGAAAGATTGCGCTCGCTGCGCCTTGCTGCTTAAACCCCGCGCGCTCGAGCAGGAGCCGGCCGCCCAGGTTGCGCGTGCCGACAGAGGCGATGATCCGCTCCGCGCTGCGATCTTCTGCCCGCTCGATCGACGCTTCCAGGAGCAGGGTGCCGAGCTTCTGGCCACGGAACTCGGGTGCGACGAGTGGCCCGAAGAGGTCGGCGTGCTCCCAGCCGGGCGAGACCTCGACGCCACCGAAGCCGATGACGGCTCCGTCGTGTTCGTCGACGAGCAGCGTTTCCTGTGGATCCACTTCCCAGTCCGCAAGCTCGCTCTCGAGCTCTTCCCGGGTCTTCCACAGCGGGTTTCCCACCTGTTCCGCCGGCCGCTGGAGAGCGTGCCGGGAGAGCTCTAGCACCGCTGAGCGATCGTCCGTTCGAAAGTTACGCAGGCTGCTGGCCACGGAAAAGGCGAGGTGCACTCAGAAAGTAGTCGACTCCCGAGATCCACGTGATGAGAAGCGCAACCAGCCCCGTCCACCACGCGATGTCGTCGCTGAAGGCACCCCCCGCCGCCAGCCCGGCCAGTCCTGCTGCGAGAGCCTGGGTTCCGGTCTTGAGCTTGCCGAGGTCGCGCGCGGCGATGACGACCCCGCGCTCGAGCGCAGCCAGCCGGAGGCCGGAGAGGAGGAACTCGCGGGCGACGATCGCAGCCACCATCCACGCGGGGAGGACACGGCCGACGACCATGATCAAGGTGGCCATGACGAGCAGTTTGTCCGCGACAGGGTCGAGCAGGCGTCCGAGATTGGAGGACCGATCGGTTCGGCGCGCGTACCAGCCGTCGAGCCAGTCGGTCGCCATCGCGATGGCGAAGACCCCCGTTGCCCAGTAGTCGTGGCCTGGAAAGTCCCAGGCGAACAGAACGACGACGACCGGGACGGAGAGCGCGCGCGCGACCGTGAGCTGGTCCGAGAGGTGCACGGCAGGGAAGAATAGGCGCGCTCGTGTCGCTCTTCGGGAAGGTCTTGGTCGCAAACCGTGGCGAGATCGCCGTTCGGGTCTTCCGCACCCTGCGCGAGCTCGAGATCGGGACCGTGGCGATCTACTCCGAGGCCGACCGCGGCTCCCTGCACGCCGCCTCTGCCGACGAGGCGTTTCTGGTCGGCCCGGGCCCGCCTGCAGAGAGCTATCTCCACCAGGAGCGGATCCTCGCCGTCGCCGAACGGGCGGGCGTCGAAGCGATTCACCCGGGCTACGGCTTCCTCGCCGAGAACGCGTCCTTTGCCCGCGCCGTCGAGAACGCAGGGCTCGTCTGGATCGGACCGCCGCCTGAAGCGATCGAGCTGATGGGCTCGAAGGTCGCCGCGCGCGAGCGCATGGCGAACGCGGGCGTCCCGATCATCCCCGGAACGACCGAGCCGGTCGAGACGGCCGACGAGGTCGTCCGGCTCGGTGACGAATACGGCTGGCCGATCGCGATCAAGGCGTCGGCCGGTGGCGGCGGCAAGGGCCTGAAGGTCGTTCCGGGGCCCGAGGAGGCCGAGCGCTCGCTCGCCGCCGCCCGCCGCGAGGGAGAGTCGTACTTCTCGGACCCCGCCGTCTACATGGAGAGGTTCATCGAGGATCCCCGCCACGTCGAGGTGCAGGTGCTCGCCGACGGGCACGGGAACGTCGTCCACCTGGGTGAGCGCGACTGCACGATCCAGCGTCGCCACCAGAAGATCGTCGAGGAGACACCCTCGCCCGCGGTCTCCCTGGATCTCCGTGAACGCATCGGCCGCATCGCTGTGGACGCCGCGAGTGCGGTGGGCTACCGGAGCGCAGGCACAATCGAGGGCCTCCTCGACCAAGAGGGCAACTACTGGTTCCTGGAGATGAACACGCGCATCCAGGTGGAGCACACCATCACCGAGCTCGTCACGGGCGTCGACCTCGTGCGTGAGCAGGTGCTGATCGCGGCAGGCGAGCCGACGAGCGTTCGCCAGGACGAGCTTCGCTTCAGGGGACACGCGATCGAGTGCCGCATCAACGCGGAAGATGCTGCCAACGGCTTTCTCCCCTCGCCGGGCGTGATCACCGCGTACCGCGAGCCCGCCGGGCCAGGCGTGCGCGTCGACTCGGGAGTCATCGAGGGCTCCGAGGTCGTCGGGCTCTACGACCCACTCGTCGCGAAGGTGTGCGTCTGGGACGTCGACCGCGAGCGTGCGCGCCTGCGGATGCTGCGCGCGCTCGACGAGCTCGTGGTCGAGGGTGTGACCACGCTGGCGGGATTCCACAAGGCGCTGCTCCGGCATCCATGCTTCGTCGAGGCCACGACCTGCCACGGCCTGGTGGAATCGGAGGAACTCGCGCAGAAAGCTCAGCAGTTGTCTCATCAGGCAACAAACGTAGCTCGGCCGCCGGACGGACGCCTGCGGGAACGCTTCGTCGAGCTCGAGCTCGACGGCCGCCGCTACGACGTCAAGCTGCTCCAGCCGGAGCCGCCGCACGCCGAGCTCGCCCGGCGCCGTCGGGAGCGAGCGGGCGGCGGTGCTCATCACGGGGCGGCGAAGGAGGCGGTGGTGAGCCCGATGCAAGGCACGGTGCTGGCGGTCGAGGTTGCGGAGGGTGACGAGGTACAGGCCGGGCAGGTGATCTGCATCGTCGAGGCCATGAAGATGGAAAACGAGATCAGGGCGCACCGGCACGGGACGGTCGGCGAGCTCTCCGTCGCGGCCGGCGCCCAGGTGGCGACGGGGCAGGTGATCTGCGTCGTAACGCAGGCAGGGAACGACGCGGAGCCTTTGTAAGGTCCGCCTCACAAAGCGGGTACGCTATCCGCGTGGCAGTGAGCGTCAAGCGAGCCCTATGCGCGGACGTTTCGGGAGCGGCGAGCGAGTCTCTCGCCGCCACCGCGAGCCGGATCGACCGCTGGCTTCTGGTCGAGTACCGCGGCCTGTGGGATCGGGATGTGCTCGGCGGGAGCCTGCTTTCGGCCCCGCTGAAGGAGCACCTCCGCGACCAGCTCGCCAAGCTCGGGCACGCCCGGCTCCTCTTCATCAAGCAGCCACGCCGTCGCGCGCAGGCGCGGCGCATGCTCTACATCGGGAGCTCTCGACCCGGTGAGGAGAGCCTCTACGCCCTCGAGTTCGAGCGGCATGACGACCTGCTCGAGTACGACTTCGCCAGCGCTCTCCTCGACGGCGGCACGCCGGGAGTGCCGGTCGAGCATCCGGTCTTCGTCGTGTGCACGCACGGGAAGCGCGACCGCTGCTGCGCCAAGTACGGCCACCCTCTCTACGACGGTCTCAAGGGAAAGATCGACCCCGACTGGGTGTGGCAGTCGACGCACGTCGGAGGCGACCGCTTCGCGGGCAACGTCGTCGTCCTGCCCGAAGGCCTCTACTTCGGACGGGTTGAAGACGGCGACCTGGATCCGCTGCTCGATTCGTATTTCGACGGCCGCATCTACCTCGATCTCTATCGGGGCCGTTCCGCCTATACGTTTGCCGTCCAGGCGGCGGAGCGTGCCGTCCGCGACGCGGAGGGACTCACGGGGATCGACGACGTCTCGCTCGAGCGCGTGGAGCGCCGCGACGGCGGCTGGACGGTCACCCTGCGGGCCAAGGGCGTGGAGCGCAAGGTCGACGTCGCGTCGGAGCTCGCCGACGAGCCTGTCTACCTGACATGCGGCTCGGTCACTGCTCAGCGTCCGCGCCGCTACCTGGCGCAGCTTCGCTGATCCGCAGGAATCCCTCGCGGACGAGCCGGCGGACGAGCACGAGCCGACTCTCGTCGTCGAGGTCGCCAGGAAGCTGGGCTGGGGTGAACGGCCCCGCGGTCGCCGCTGCGAAGGCGATCGGCTCCTCCACGCTTGCAGGGAACGAGAGCTCCTTTCCCTCGAACGCGAGCGTAAGGCCGTCCAGGTCGAAGAGGACGGTCTGGCGTCGCTCGAGCGGCGTCTCCAGCGTGAGGCCGTTGAGCGTTCGCAACTGGCCGAGCTGGCCGTCGAGAATCGGCCGGCGTGTCCTTACGAGCCGCCGGCGCTGACGTAATGCCACCTGCTCCGGGTCGAGACGCGCCAGCAACCGCTCGCCGAGCTCGTCTGCTTCGCCTTGGGGCGAGTGACGGAACTCGACGTCGTCAGCGCACTCGTCGAGCGCCGCCCTGAAAGCGTCCAGCCACGTGTAGACGTTGACTCCCACGGTGATGTGCAGGGAGTCCGTGCTCGACGTCGTAGCCTCGTGCAGCCACCCGCGCGGCAGGTAGAGCGCGTCTCCGGGCTTCAGAGTGACGTCGTGGACGGGCTCGCCCGGCCCGCCGTGCTCCGGTTTGTAGCGCTGATCTTTGAGCGGGAGCTCGAGCGCCGGCTCGTAGACCAGCCACCGCTTCTCTCCGGAGACCTGGAGCGAGAAGACATCGTGGGTGTCGTGGTGCACAGGGAGACCCTGCGCGTCGCCGGGCGTGAAGTACGCGTTCGCCTGCGCGGGATGGCCGAGCTCGCCTTCGAGCGTGCGGCAGAATTCGGCGAGCGGCGGCCAGTAGAGATGGAGCCCCTGGAGGACGAGTGTCGCTCCCGCCTCGAACTCGCCCAGGACACGACCGATTTCCGCGGTCCCGCTAAAAGGCGCAGGACGCCAGGGGATGCTCGTCGTGTAGGAGGCGGCGTCGATTTTCTCTCCGGCCTTGACCAGGCGGAAGGCCGGTTGGCGTAGGCCTCCGGAGCAGAGAAGCCGATCGACGTCGGCGACGGAGAGGAGGTCTTGAAAACGCTCCTCCTCGTCTCGCGCGACGACGAGCGGCCTCTGCTCCCAATGCTCGGCGAGGAACTCCTCGGTCGGGACCGGGTCGACTGCTCGAACGAGCGAGCTAGCTCGGGTCGGTCGAGTCCGTGTCTGCGTCGGTCGAGTCCGTGTCCGAGTCGCTCGAGTCGGCGTCGTCACTCGAGTCGTCGGTCGAGTCCGTGTCGTCCTGGTCGTCGGTGTCAGAAGGCGCTTCCGCGCTGCCCTGACCCACGGAGTCACGTGTCTCCATGTCCTCGTCCTGGAAGCTCGTCATCTCACTCCTCTCGCTGGGTGCGGCGAAGGCTACAACGTCCGTCCGTATGCCCGGGACGCGCCGGTCCTGAACGCGGCAGCGGGTACACTCGCCGCCGCCCATGGACCTCTACGAGTACCAGGGCAAGGAGCTCTTCGCCCGCTTCGGCATCCCAGTCTCGGAAGGGAAGCTCGCGTCGACCCCCGAGGAGGCGCGCACGGTCGCGGAGGAGCTTGGGGGCCAGGTCGTCGTCAAGGCGCAAGTGCTCACAGGCGGACGCGGGAAGGCGGGCGGGATCAAGCTCGCGGACTCGCCCGAGGAGGCGGCTCAGAGAGCGGAGGAGATCCTCGGACTGGACATCCGCGGCCACGTCGTCGGAAAAGTCTGGGTCGAGAAGGCTTCCGACATCGCCAAGGAGTACTACCTCTCGATCACCTTCGACCGGGGCGAGAAGAAGCCGCTCCTCATGCTCACGACCGAGGGCGGGGTGGACATCGAGGAAGTGGCGGAGCGCTCGCCGGATGCGCTCGCGCGGCTGCACGTCGATCCGCTCATTGGGTTCCAGCCGTTCCAAGCCCGCTGGCTCTGCTTCACAGCGGGCGTCGGCGATCCGGACGAGCAGAAGCAGGTGATCGGCCTCGTCGGCCACCTCTATGAGGCCTTCGTCGGAGCCGACGCGATGCTCTGCGAGATCAACCCGCTGATCGTCACGCCGGAGGGCGAGGTGAAGGCGCTCGACTCCAAGTTCACCGTCGACGACAACGCGCTCTTTCGCCATCCGGACATCGCGGAGATGCGGGACCTCGACGCCGGCGATCCGCACGAGCGGCTCGCGCGCGAGAAGGGCGTCACCTACGTCAAGCTCGACGGCGAGATCGGCATCCTCGGGAACGGCGCCGGCCTCGTCATGTCGACGCTCGACGTCATCGCTCAGGTCGGCGGGCGGCCCGCGAACTTCTGCGACCTCGGTGGCGGAGGCGACGCCGAGGGCGTCGTGGACGCGCTCGAGGTGATCACCTCCGACCCGCAGGTCAAGGGCATCCTCTTCAACATCTTCGGCGGGATCACCCGCTGCGACGAGGTTGCGCGCGGGATCCTCGAGGCGCTCGACCGGATGACGATCGATCTCCCCCTCGTCGTTCGACTCGACGGAACGAATGCGGAGGAAGGGCGCGCGATGCTCGTCGGGGCCGCGCAGCCGAACCTCTACGTCGAGGAGACCATGCTCTCAGCGGCCGAGCGCGTCGTCGAGCTCGCGGGGGCGAAAGCGCGAGGCGGAGCCCGCGCGTGAAAAATCGACGCGTCAGCGTCTGGGACGAGCGGGCGGAGGCCTATCGCGAGAGTCAGGAGCATCGCGAGGGATGGGACCTCGACCTGATCGTGGAATGGGCCGCGGGCGCCGGCACGGCGCTCGACGTGGCTAGCGGGGGCGGCCACGTTGCGCGGAGGCTGCGGGAGGCGGGAGTCGACGTTGTCAGCTCCGACCCGGCCCCCGGGATGCGCCCGGACCTCGTCTGCGCCGCCGAGAACTTGCCCTTCGCCGACGGGAGCTTCGACGTCGTCGCCTGCCGGCTCGCCGCGCATCACTTCCAGGACGTGGCGACCGGTGTCAGGGAGATGGCGCGGGTGGCGAGCGACCTCGTTCTCGTCGTGGACAACCTCCGCATGGGCGACGCGGACGAGGAGGCAAACCGTCTCCGCGATCCCTCCCACGTGCGCAACTACTCCGAGGAGGAATGGCACGCCCTCTTCGTGGGCACCGGACTCGACGTGGAGGAAGCGCGCACGCTGGAGCGGAGGATCGAGCTCGAGCCGTGGCTCGACCGAACCGGTTGCACGGGCGAGGACGCGGCTCGGGTGCGCGAGCTCGTCGCCGACCGCGTCGAGGGCGGCAAGCTCCGCCTCGACCGGATTGCCCTCAAGGGAAGAAAGTCGTAGTGGCGATCATTGTCGACTCGGAGACGCGCCTGGTCGTCCAGGGGATCACTGGGCGCGAGGGCTCCTTTCACGCCACCCGGAACAAGGCGTACGGGACGAACGTCGTCGCCGGCGTCACGCCTGGGAAAGGCGGCGCCGACGTGGATGGCATCCCGGTCTTCGACTCGGTCCGAAAGGCCGTCGCCGAGACGGGTCCGAACACCGCGATGGTGTTCGTTCCAGCCCGCTTCGCGGCGGACGCGATCTACGAGGCGGTCGACGCCGGAATCGAGACGGTCATCTGCATTACGGAGGGGATTCCGGCCCACGACATGCTCCGGGTCTACAACTACGTCTATCCGCGCGGGGTCACGCTCGTCGGTCCCAACTGCCCCGGCGTCCTCTCGCCGGGGAAGGCGAACGTCGGGATCATCCCGGCAGAGATCTTCCGCGAGGGCAACGTCGGCCTCGTGTCCAGATCCGGAACGCTCACGTACCAGATCGGGCACGAGCTGGCACAGCTCGGCGTGGGGCAATCGACTATCGTCGGAATTGGGGGGGACCCCGTCGTCGGGTCGTCGTTTTTGGACGTCCTGGGGCACTTCGAGCGCGACCCCGAGACCGAGTACGTCGTCATGGTGGGCGAGATCGGAGGGGCCGAGGAAGAGAAGGCGGCGGGCTTCATCGAAGCCGAGATGACGAAGCCGGTCATCGCCTACATCGCGGGCTTCACGGCTCCACCCGGGAAGACGATGGGCCACGCCGGCGCGATCATTTCAGGGACCGCCGGAACGGCCCAGGCGAAGAAGGAGGCCCTCGAAGCCCACGGCGTGCGCGTCGGCACCAATCCGACCGAGGTTGCGAGGCTCGTCGCCGAGGTCGTCGGCACGCGCACCTAGGCGAGAAGGGCGGCGGACCGGGTCAGTACACTCAGGCGCGTGGGCGTCATCTCCTTCGCGCGCGGCATGCCGGGCCCCGATCTCCTCCCGATCGCGGAGTTCGCCGACTGCGCGAGGGCGGCCCTCGAGCGCGACGGCGCGACCGCGCTGAACTACGGGCCGCCCGGCGGCTATCCGCCTCTTCGCGAGTGGATCGCCGGGCGCCACGACATCGATCCGGCCCGGGTCATCGTCACGAACGGCTCGCTGCAGGGCTTCTCCTTCGTTGCGCGGCATCTCGTCAGAGGAGGAGCGCGCTTCTTCGTCGAGGCTCCGTGCTACGACCGCTCACTCTCGATCCTGCGCCGGCTCCGGGCGGAGGTCGAGCAGGTTGAGCTCGCCGACGACGGGCTCGACATCGACGCGCTGGCGGGGGCGCTGCGCGCGGGCGATGTCGTCTATACGATCCCGACCTTTCAGAACCCGAGCGGGCGCACGATTTCCCGTGAGAACCGCTTCCGTCTGGTCGAGCTGGCGCGCTCGCGCGGAGCCCTCGTCTTCGAGGACGACCCCTACGGGGAGCTCCGGTTCGAGGGCGACCCGCTGCCGCGCCTGTTCGAGCTGGCGGACGGCGAGGGCGTCGTCTTCCTCTCCTCTTTCTCGAAGACGGTCGCGCCGGGGATCCGGACGGGCTACGTGATTCTGCCCGAGGAGCTCGTCCCGGAGATCGAGGCGCTGGTACTCGAGAACTACGTCTCGCCGGCGATCTTCGTCGAGGCGGCGCTGTACGACTTCGTCACCGCCGGCGGCTACGAGCCGAACCTCGAGCGCGTGCGAGACGGCCTCCGCATCCGCCGCGACGCCATGACCGCTGCCCTGGGGCGGGAGCTCGCCGAGAGCTCCACCTGGAGCAGGCCCGAGGGCGGCTACTTCCTCTGGCTCGACCTGCCGGCCGGCGTCAGCGGAGAGGCTCTGCTCGCACGGGCGACCCAGGATGACGTCACCTTCATCAAGGGAGCCGACTTCTTCTTCCACGGCGGTGGGGAGGAAGCTGCGCGGCTCGCGTACTCCTTCGCCACCGCGCCGGAGATCGACGAGGGAATCGGCCGGCTCGGGCGGCTTGTGCGCGATGCAGCCGCAGTCGCCGCCTAGGTGAGCTCCAAGCCCTACGCCGTCGGGCGTCTCGAGGACATGCCGCTCGTGAAGAGCTCCGCCGATTTCGGCGTCCGCCCGGTACGGCTTCATTTCGGCATCAACTCGTTCGGCATCAACGCCTACTCCGCGCGCGCCGGCGAGCGGGTGATCGAGGAGCACGACGAGCTAGGGCACGGCGCGGGTCGGCACGAGGAGCTCTACTTCGTCGCCACCGGCCACGCGACGTTCGAGCTCGGTGGCGAAGAGGTCGACGCGCCCGCGGGAACCGCCGTCTTCGTGCGTGACCCAGCCGTCCGTCGCGGCGCCGTGGCCAAGGAGGCCGACACGACCGTCCTGGTCGTCGGCGGGGTTCCTGGGCGCGCATTCGAGCCTTCGCCCTGGGAGGACTGGCTCGCCGCGAAGCCGCTCCTCGATGCCGGCCAGCCGGACCGCGGCGCCGCCGTCTTCCTCCAGGCACTCGAGCGCCATCCGGGGAATTCGAACGTCCTCTACAACCTCGCCTGCTTCGAGTCCTTGGCCGGCCGGCCCGACGACGCCCTAGCTCATCTCACGGAGGCGATCGAGCTGGACCCGCGCATGCGGGAGTGGGCTCGGGCCGACGAGGATTTCGCGGCGATCCGCGACGATCCGCGCTTCCCGGGCTAGGAGGGTTTGACGAAACATCATCTGTGCCGCCGGAGGCGCGCCGCTCGCCCCGAGGCTGTGTCCTCAGTCGCCCCCGTATCTAAAGTCGATACGAGGGCTCCCTGCGTCCTTGCCTCGGAACGACCATCGCGTCCCGGCGACGAGAGACGTTCCGCCAAACCCTCCTAGGCCGCGGCGGTCGCGCCGCGGAGCGGGCGCTGCACGAGCCGGGGCTGGCGCGGCGGAATCAGCGTGGCCTTCGCCGGCCGGTAGGTCGGGCAGACGCAATTGCCCGGAATCGCACAGAGGTCAGCTCGGCGAAAAAAGCAGTCATTGCAGGTGATTTCGGTTCGCTTTGCCACGCAGACCGCCGCGGACTATAGGCCCGTTGGGCACGGCGGTGAAGAGCCGCGTTCACCAAATTCGCGCAATTTCCGTGAAGATCGTCCGATCCGTTGCCAGGTCGGAAAACTACATTCTTGCCAGGGCAGACAACGCCTCGCGAAAGGACGAGACCGCGACGACTTTGAGCCCGTCCGCGTAGCGCCGGGCGTCCTTCGCATTTCCGTCGGGGACGAGGAACAGGTCGGCGTGGGAGTTTCGCGCCGCGATCGTCTTCTGCTTGATGCCCCCGATCTCGCCGACCCGTCCATCGAGGTCGAGCGCGCCGGTTACGACGATGCGGCCATCTTTGTCCAGGTCATTGCCGAGCTCGTCGACGATGTCCAGCGAGAAGGCCAGGCCGGCGGAAGGGCCACCGATCGACCCGGTGTCGATCTTGATCGCGAGCGGGAGGTCGATCGTCGCCGATTGTTCGATTTGAACGCCGACGATGGCCCTCTTGGGCTCGTCCGGATTCGCCTCCGTGGCGAGGCGGATCTGTCGCACGCCACCTGCGCGACGAACGCCGAAGGTGACTGTCTCGCCGGGGTTGACTCGGCTCATCGCCTTGCGGAGATCCTCGGTCGTCTCGACGGGCTTCCCCTCGACCGAGACGATCACATCGCCGACCTCGAGCTTCCCGTCTGCGGGCGCATCCGGGTAAACCGCCGTCACCTCGACGCCGTTCGTCTTGACGTCCACCTTGTACCCCAGGTAGCGGAGGGCGACGGCGGCGGCGACCTTCTGCGACTGGGACATCTCGTTGCGACTCTGTTGCAGCCGCTGGGACTCGCTGACTCCGATCGGGTTGACCTGCTTCGCAGGCACGAGCGATGCGCCCTCGTGCAGCTGCGGGAAGACGCGCTCGAGAAGGCTCGCCTTGCGGACGAAGATGTCGACCATGTAGATACCGCCCTTTTCCTCTACCTGTTTCTCGCCGGGCACCTGGACGAGAGGGTCGACGGCGCGCGGGGGATCGGGAAGGAAGATGTACTCGTTCGAGGGCACGAACCAGAGCACCCCCAGTACGACGGCGAGCGCGAGGAGGACGAGAAGGAGTGGACGGGCTCTCAGCGGGATCCGGCCAGCACGCCGACGACCTCTCGGACGGCTTCGGCAGAACGGTCGAGCTCGCTCCGTTCCTCATCGGAGAGGTCGAGCTCGACGATCTCCTCGATACCGCCGGCTCCCAGCTTCACCGGAACGCCCATGTAGAGCCCATCGATCCCGTACTCGCCATCGAGGTAGGCCGTGCACGGGAGCACGCGCTTCTGGTCGAGCGCGACGGCCTGCACCATCTCGGCCACGGCCGCGCCCGGTGCGTACCAGGCCGACGTTCCCAGGAGCTGCACGCACTCCCCGCCTCCCTTGCGCGTGCGCTCGACGAGCGCCCCGATCCGCTCGTCGGACACGAGCTGCCGAAGCGGGATGCCACCGACCGTGGTCGCCGAGACGATCGGAACCATCTGGTCGCCGTGTCCGCCGAGGACCAGGGCGGTCACGTCCTTGGACGCCGCCCCCGTCTCCCAGGCGATGAAGGTGCGAAAGCGAGCGGTGTCGAGGATCCCGGCCATTCCGAAGACCCGCTCGCGCGGCCAGCCCGATGCGTCCTTGGCCACGTGGCACATGGCGTCGAGTGGGTTCGAGACGACGATGAGGATGGCATCCGGCGAGCGCTCGACGGCCTCGCGCGTCACCGAGGAGACGATGCCTTCGTTCGTGGTCACCAGGTCGTCGCGGCTCATGTCGCCCGTCCTCGGAACCCCTGCCGTCACGACGAGGATGTCCGAGCCCTCGCTCTCGTCGTAGCTGTTCGTGCCGACGATCGACGGGTTGTAGCCGAGCACCGGCCCGGCGGAGTTGATGTCGAGCGCCTTCCCCTGCGGCAGGCCCTCCTTGATGTCGACGAGAACGATGTCCGCGTAGTCGGCGCGGACGATCTCCTGCGCGGCGGTTGCCCCCACGTTTCCGGCGCCTACGACCGTGACCTTCTTGCGGCTCACACTCGCACTCCCATCTTGTCGATGACCGCGTCCGCGACCTCGCTCGTCCCTACCGCCGTCGGGTCGTCACGGGTGGGTTTCATGTCGTACGTGACCGAGCGTCCCTCGGCGATGACCGCGGCGATGGCCGACTCCACCCGGTCGGCAGCGTCGCGCTCGTCGAGGTGGCGGAGCATCATCACGCCCGAGAGCATCATCGCCATGGGGTTGACGCGGTTCTGGCCCGTGTACTTCGGCGCCGAGCCGT
>DATNOU010000123.1:0-2487 GCA_035601195.1 Gaiellaceae bacterium
TGGGCGGATGCGACTGCGCGGACGGATATTTTGAATGCGCAGGGGACTGTGATCCTGTCGGCGGTTGCGGGCACGGTTGTGCGTGACAAGGTGTTCGTGGCTCGGGCGGCGGGGACGCCGGCTGGGGTGCCGGATCCGACTGGGACTGTGGTCTTCCATCGCTTCGCGACGATCAATTGTTTGGGTGCGTCGGTGGATCAGTCGGTTGCGTTGTCGGTGGGTAATCCGTCGACGGCGGTGTCGGATGCGTTCGCGGTGACGGCGGATATGTCGTATCAGGCTGAGTACAAGGGTGATGTGAATTATCCGGCGCGGACGGGTGCGTGTGAGCCGTTGACGGTGACGCCGGTGCCGGCGCCTGCGATTGCGATTGTGAAGAATCCGAAGTCGCAGTCGCTGGCTGTTGGTGGGACGGCGACGTTCACGATCACGGTGACGAACACCGGCAATGTGGTGTTGACGGATGTGCATGTGGTGGATCCGTTGTCGCCGAATTGCAACCGGACGAAGACGGATATCCCGGGGCTGGCTTCGATGGCTCCGGGGGCGGCGGTCACCTATACGTGTACGCGGGCGAACGTGAAGTCGGCGTTCGACAACCTGGCGACCGCGACCGGGACGCCCCCCTCGGGCCCGGACGTGACCGCCAGCGACACCGCACCCGTGACCGTCAAGGCACTGATCCCGAAGAAAGTCGTGAAGAAGAAGCCCAAGGTCGTCTCACACAAAAAGCCCAAGGCGACCGGCTAACACAACCAGCACAGGTGGGGCGGCCACACGCCGCCCCACCCACAACCCCGGCGGGTCGACCGACCGAAACGCGACTGCCGCTGGACCCTCGACAATGCGGGAAACCTGAGTAAAGTTCTGTCTGGGAAGGTATTCACGAGGGGAAGGGGCGCGGTGATGGGGCGGTTTGTTGGCTGGAGGGCGTTGCTTGGTTTGGTTGTTGCGGTTGGGTTCTTGGTGGTTGGTGTGTCGTCGGCGTTGGCGGACGATTTTCACGGGATTGCGATTGCGAAGAGTTGTACGAGCCCGGTGAAGATCGGGGATCCGTATACGTGTCAGCTGCAGATTTTGAATCTGGTGGATACGGCGCAGGACACGTTGAAGGTGAGCGGGTTCAGCGATGTTGTGCATGCTGCGGGCGGGGACGTGGCGTCGGGGAATTTGATGCCGACCACGGGGTTGGTGTTCACGGGTGCGGTTTCGTGTACGGGTGGGAGTGGCGCCGGGACGGCTGCTGATCCGTATGTGGGCGCGACGTCGTGTTTGCTGCCGTTCAATACGTCGATCCAGACGAAGCCGTTCTCGCATTACACGGTGCAGGCGAACGATTTCAACTTGCCGAACCATCAGTTGGCGGATACGGCGTCGGTGAGTTGGAACAACACGTGTACGGCGCCGAGCCCGAACTGCACGACGGATCCGCAGGAGGGCACGGCGGGCGCGTCGGCGTTGGTGTTGAAGCTTGCTTCGGCGACCGCGACGGATATTCATAACGCTGCGCATCAGGTGGTGACGGCGGTTGGGGTGGGCTCGTCGGTGCATGACTTCGTGACGGTGACGGGTCAGGCGGGCAGTCCTGTGCCTTCGGGGAATGTGAATATCGATTGGTTCCTGAACGGTGATTGTTCGGGGCAGCCGGCGGCGAACTCGGGGAGTGTGGGCCCGTTGGACGGGAGCGGTCATTTCGACGCGACCGGGTTTGCGTTTACGGTGAACGCGGCGGGTTTCCGGGCCTTCCGGGGGCATTACGAGGGTGATGGGACGTACCTTCCTTCCGACGGTGCCTGCGAGCCCCTGCGGGTCGTCGATGCGAACATCCAGTTGACGCCGGCGACGGCGACGAACCGGGTGGGCACGAACCATGTGTTGACGTGTCATATCAACGTCAACGATGGGAATGGGTCGGCGAACGCGCCGGCGGGCACGACGTGTACGGGCGCGATTGTGTCTGGGCAGGGGAGCTTTGTCGGTTCGAACCAGTGCGCGACGGTCGGCACGACGGGTGATTGCCAGTTGACGATCACGTCGGCTGCGACGGGGTTGACGACGATCCGGGCGAGCACGGACGTGTCGGTGTCCGGGGTGTCGTTGCACCGTGAGACGGGCGACTCGCATGCGGGTGATAGCGCGGACGCGCAGAAGTTGTGGGTGAACGCGGCGATCGTGATCGCGCCGAACGCGACGAACGAGGTCGGGCAGCCGCACACCTTCACGGCGACGTTGTTGTTCGACACGGGCAGCGGCCTGCAGCCGGCGGGCGCAGGTCAGCCGGTGACGGTCACGTTGATCGCGGCGAACGGCGCCAGTCCGGTGCCGGCGGGCCCGTTCAACTTGAACACGAACGCGGCCGGGCAGGTGTCGGTGACCTTCAGCTCGCAGGCGGCGGGGACGGTGGCCGGGCACGCGTCCTGGACCGGCTCGGTCTCCGGCTCGGCGCCGTTCACGGTCGCCACGGACGGTGTGGCCCCGAACTCCGGG
>DATNOU010000124.1:0-7656 GCA_035601195.1 Gaiellaceae bacterium
ACATCGACCCGGCGTCGTGGACGAAGCGGGCCTGCACGCTTGCGAACCGCGCGCTGACCCGCAAGGAGTGGGAGGAGTTTCTCCCCGGGCGCCCCTACGAACCGGCCTGCACGACCTGAGCCCGACTCAGGGGCGAATCGACCAGGTGAAGCGCGTGAGCGTCGCCGGGGGCGCGAGGCCGCCGGGACGCAGGCCCCGGCGGACGAGCAGCGTGGGGGCGCTGGCTTCTTTGGCGAGCCTGAGGCGAGCCGGGCCGAGACCCTCGCGCTGCCATCTCGTCGAGAGCCCGACGACGAGCAAACCGGCTTCGCGGCTCGCCTCCAGAATGCCTTCCTCACCCGGCGGTGTCAGCAGCGGCTCGGCCGAGATGCCCAGGACGCGATGAACGGCGAGCGCGCCGTGCGAGAGCAGGCGGCTCGCGTCGCGCTTGCCCTCCTCCGGCACCGCGGCTGCACCTGCAAGCCTGAGTTTGACGCCGTGGGCGCGAGCGAGCCAGGCGCCGAGCTCGACCGCCGCCCAGTCGTGGTCGGCTCCGCCGAAGGGGACGAGCACGGGACCCGTGGGTGTCGCGTCGCGAGCAACGAGCAGCGCCACGTCGCATGGTGTCTGCTCGAGGAGCGCCGTGAGCTGCTCGTCGGGAGCCCCCTCGGACAGGAGCTCGTCCTGGGCGTCGACGAGTAGGAGCTCGACGTCGAGCTCGGTGGCGAGTCGAGCCAGTTCCACGCCCGGGGTCATCGACGTGAACGAGGCGGAACGGGCCACGACCCCCCGCGCTTCGAGTTCGGAGCGGCGCTCTTCGAGCCAGGCCGACGCAGGCCCAAGCTCGGCCGCGCCGGACACTAGCCGGGCCAGGATGATCACGCGAGGCGGCTGTCGCACGAGCGCCTCCGCCACCGCGCGGAGCGCCTCGAGGCGCGTCTCCTGCCTGACGGCGACGAGAATCGACCGTTCCGCGACCTCGCCGATAGCGGCGTGCGTCCTCGCTGCAACGTCGAGCGCCGGGTCGTGGCGAAGGATCCCGCGCTCCAGCTCCTGGACCGCAGGGCTCGGTTCGATCCCGAGCTCGTCCACGAGGGCGCGGCGCGCCGCCTGGTAGGCGTCCAGAGCCTCGGCCTGGCGGCCCGACCGGTACAGCGCCGTCATCAGGCTCGTCCGAAGGCGCTCGCGGAGTGGGTGCTCGGCGACGAGTCCCTCCAGCTCTGCGACCAACTCGTGGTGGCGGCCGAGTGCGAGGTCGGCGTCGATCAGGAGCTCGACCGCTGCCAGCCTGATCTCCTCGAGGCGGGCGATCGCCGCCTGGGCGAAGCTGTCATAAGCGAAGTCCGCGAGCGTGGGGCCCCTCCACAGAGATAACGCGTCGCGCAACCGTGCCGATGCGTCGGCCGGGAGGCGGCGAGCGAGCAGGCTTCTTCCCTCGTCGACGAGTCGCTCGAAACGGTGGAGATCGAGCTCGTCCGACTCGACCCGCAGGACGTACCCGGGTGACCTGGTCGTCAGCACGTCCTGCGGCAGCGCCTTGCGCAGGCGCGAGACGTTCACCCGCAGTGCGTCGGCAGGGTGCTCGGGCGAGTCCGCGCCCCAGAGCTCCTCGATCAACCGGTCGGCGGGAACGACCTCGTTGGCGTGGAGGAGGAGCACGGCGAGCAGCGCGCGCCGCTTCCCCCCGCCGAGGGTAACCTCGCCGCCGCCGTCCCACACCTCGAGCGGTCCCAGAATACGGAATTCCATCCGGCTGACCTCCCGGCCCGGACGCTAACAGGCTGTTGCGCGTCTGAAACGGCCCTGAAACGGACCGGGTCGACCATCGGCTTCGACAGATGAGCACCGAAAGGATGACGCATGAAGGCTCGACATGCCGTGCTCGCCTCCCTCGCGGTGGCGGTCACGCTGACGTCCGTTGCCGCCACAGCAGCCGCCGAGCCGCCACCGCAAGGCGAATCGCCCCGCCCGGGACGCTGACAGCTGTTGCTGGTCTGAAACGGACCTGAAACGGACCGGGTCGATCATCGGATTCAACAGATCAGGCCCGGTCCCCGGGGAGGCTCTCGCCCCGCCCGGCCGGGCAAAAGGAGGGGAGCAAGATACGCCTCAAGCTCACATTGGCGGCCGCAGGCGTTGCTGTCGTCGTCGGCGCGTGAACACTTCGCGTCTTTCGTTACCACCTCTGAACCCGAGCCGCACGCGGCACTTGTGGCTCTGAGGTGGGAAGCAAGCGCCCTAGCACGGCGCATCTGCAATCACACCTACGAGCAAGAGGAGAAACATGAAGACATTCAGTGTCTGTGTGGCCGCGCTTGCAGCAGTGCTGGCACTGCTCGGCGTGGTTGGCGCATCGGCCGCACCTGTTGTGACACAGGACGATGCGGTCACCCATTGGAACGCGATCGCGGTGGACACGCTCACCGGACTGCCGGGGCCGGCGGGTGGAGCGCCGCCTGCGGCCGTCATCCACGTGGCAATGGTGCAGGGCGCCGTCTACGACGCGGTCAACGCCATCGAGCCCAAGCACTATCGGCCGTATCTCCTGAATAGGCGGTTCGCTGAAACGGCCTCGAAGGAGGCCGCCGTGGCGACCGCGGCCTACGACGTCCTCTCCAACATCATCTCCACGGTTCCCGCAGGCATCCCGTTCCCGACCAGGGCGAGCTTGCTGGCGTCGCTCGCCGATCAACGCGACGCAGCGCTCGCGGCGATACCGGACGGCGTGTTCGAGACCCAGGGGATCGCGGCGGGGGACGCTGCGGCCGAGGCGATGATCGCCGCCCGGCAGGACGACGGCCGCTTCGGGCCGTCCCAGTGGGTGCCGAACTCCGACCCGGGGCACTGGCAGCCGCTCGTGGATCCGAACACGATGCAGCCGATCCTCGATCCGACCCCGTGGGTGGGCGGAGTGAAGCCGTTCCTCACGCAGAGCTCGTCGCAGTTCCGCACCGCCGGCCCGTTGGCGCTCACGAGTACCGCCTACGCTGCGGAGTTCAACGAGGTCAAGGCGCTTGGGGCGGTGAACAGCGCGACCCGCACCGCCGAGCAGACGTACATCGCTCGCTGGTGGCAGAGCACTCCCGTCGTGAGCTGGAACGCGGTCGCCCGCGACCTCATGGGACGAGACGGCTTTGACGACCTCGACGCCGCCCGTCTGCTTGCGATGCAGAACCTGAGCACCGCGGACGCAAGCATCAACTGCTGGAACGACAAGTACTACTGGGACTTCTGGCGGCCGTGGAACGCGATCACCCGGGCGGCGGAGGATGGTAACGCTGACACGGAGCCCGACCCGACGTGGAAAGCGCTGATCACGGCGCCGTACCCCGAGCACCCGTCAGGGCATCTCTGCCAGGACGGCTCGTACCTGCGCGTCCTGGGGATGTTCTTCGGCGACGCCATCCCGGAGGGCTTCCAGATCACGAGCCGGTCGGCCCTCCTTGGTCTGGACGACCCCCGTACGCGCAAGTTCTCCAGCTTCTCGCAGGCGCTCGCAGAGCTCATCGAGGCTCGCATCTGGGCGGGCCTCCACTTCCGCACCGCGGACGTGCAAGCGGAGCTTCTGGGCAGGAGCATCGCCAACTACATGACGGAGAACTACTTCCACCCGGTCGGCAACTAGGAAGGGGCCGTAGGCGGGGGCGCCCGCATCGAACAGAGAAGGCCCGCGTCACGGGCCTTCTCTGCGTCTGGGCGAGCACGCGCGCAGTCGAGGCTAGCGCTGCCGCATTTCGGGCCGTTTCTGGCTGTTTCCTTGTCGCTTCGAGAAACGTGTGTGTAGTCGGCACCGATCTGGCGTCAAGCCGGACAACACAGTATGCCAATTCGCAGGTATTTTACGGGAGCGACGGGACTCGAACCCGCGACCTCCGGCGTGACAGGCCGGTACGGCGCTACCGGCTACGACCGGCTGCGACCCGGAATTACCCGCTACAGAGGCTGTTGCGCAAAGCCTCGGAGCGGGGTCTTCTCTCGTTTGCGCTGTGGTCGGCTGGGTTTCGGACTGGGCGGCGCGGTTGGCGTCGACGTTCTCAGCCGGCCAGCGGTTCCGGGATCGCCGTTCCTGCGTGAGCGAGGCTTGCGCGCCAGAGTTTGAGCAGGTTGTGGGTGCCGGCGATCAGCTGCCATTCGGCCTGACAGGCGGCGAGGCCGCGGCGGAGGAAGCGGTCGGTGCGCCGGATGCATTTTGTGTGCGCGAAGACCGGTTCGACGATCTGTTGGCGTTTGCGGTAGAGCGTCTGCCCTTCGGGTGTCGCCAGCACCGCCTCGATCCGTTGCGCCTCGTCGCCCTGGCGGGGTGAGAGCTTGCGCGGAGTGGTGCGCCGGCGGTCCCGGGTGGGGATGAGCACGTCGATGCCCTGCTCGCGCACATTCGCGATCGCGGGCGAGTTCCAGTAGCCACCGTCCGCGAGCACGATCCCGACCGGCTCCTGAATGCCGGCCTCGCGCAGCGTGTCGGCGGCGCGCGCAACCATCGGCGCGAGCTGATCGGCGTCGTTGTGTGATTGCGTGACCTGGGCGGCGATGATGACCTGCTCGGGGCTGGCGACCACCTGGGCGTTGTAGCCCTGCACCGAGCGGCCGCCGGCCCGCTTCATCAGGCGCGTGTCCGGATCGGTCGTGTTGATCTTCCGCGCAGCGAGCGCAGCCGGGTCGGGCGGCGTCGGCTTGCGACCCCCCAGCCGCCGCCCGTGCTCGGCCTCCCAGGCGGCTCGCCAAGCGAGATTCGCCTCGTAGGCCGCCTGATCGTCGGCCTGCTCCCGCTCAAGCTGCTCCTTGCAGCGGCGCAGCCGCTCCCGCCGCGAGCGCGGATCGACGAGCTCGGCCGGCAGCTCATCGCCGCGCGCGGCGCCGAGACGCCCATCCTCCTCGGCGTCCGCCCGAGCGGCCTCGGCAAGCATCTGCTCGACCTCCTCGCGGATCGTGGAGTGGCTGCGCGTCGCCGCTGGCGAGGCATTCCCGGCCAGCAAGCTGCCGTCGAGCGCGACCACGCCCACCGACACCAGTCCCGCCTGCGCGCACAGCGCCAGCACCTGCACGAACGTGTCAGCCAGCGCCTGCTCGTGACGGGCACGAAAGCGCGCGATCGTCGCATGATCGGGGACCTGGTTGGCCGTGATCACCCGGAAGGCGACGTCCTCGCGGCAGCGCCGCTCGATGCCGCGGCTCGACCGTTCCCCCACCGCGTAGGCGTAGAGCAACAGCGCCACCATCATCTGCGGGTCGAACGCCGCCCGCCCCCAGCCATCCTCCCGATAAGCCCCGTAGAAAGCGCTCAGATCCATCTCGTCGACGGCGTCGACGACGAACCAGGCGAGATGATCCTCAGGCAGCCACTCCCGCAAGCTCGGCGGCAACAACAACTCCTGATCACGGTCGCAGGCAAGGAAGTTCTGGGCCACCGATCACCTCCGGTCGACAGGGACGTTCGCCAAATCGTCCTTGCCTCCCCGGACGACAAACCCCGGCCAAGGCCGGGGTTTGTGCGACAGCCTCTTGTGACGGGCTTTACGAAGTAGCGGGGGCAGGATTTGAACCTGCGACCTCCGGGTTATGAGCCGGCTCGGTTATGTACACGCGTGCCGCCGTATTCCGCCGAAACGCCGGCTCCGAGCAGTTTTCGGCCGCGACCGTGCATTCAGGCGGAACACGGTGACATCGCTGCGGAAGCCCGATGCTTGCGAACGCTTGCAGCATCGAGTCCCTGGAGTAAGCAACGACGACGGCGGGATTCAAGGGCATCAGCGAGACAGCGTTCAGCTAGGCGGGGCCTCTTCTGTTGACCGGTCGGAAGGCTCGGGTGCCGGCGCATTTCCTGATCCGGCGCCCGCGGTAGGAGGTACAGGTGGCGAAGGCTGTGGCCGGCGCGTCCGCGCTGCAAGGACGATCAATGCGGTGCTTCCCCCGGTGACGAGCACGCCGCCGAGGAGTACCCCGATCGCAACCCAGAGCAGGAAGGACATCTTGGCGCCCACGTCGATGTCCGCGGCGACGCCACGCGAGCCGTCGGAGTTCATGAGGACGACCGACCAGTCGCCCTCGCGCACGTTCCACGTCAGCGTCTGTGTCCCGACCCCGGAGGCGGAGGCCGCCCAGAAGGGCTGCTCCGTCGGCGGCCCTTGGGGCACGCCTCCCGTGACTGGAAGGTACGTAACTCGGAAGGGATCGAAGTCAATGTCCTGGACATTCGCGTGGGCGACGGGACCCAGGTACTTGGCGACAGCCGCCTCCGGCCCAATGCCCATGAAGAGCGTCTTCCCGCCGGCACCCTCGCCGCGGATCCGAACCTTGCCGAACCAGCTGTCGTTCAGGACCCAGCCGGCTCCGTCGGTATCGACTTCGAGCCGCGTACGCGTGAGAGCGTAGGTCGGTGTCGCAAATCGCTCGATCGGTGTCGTCAGGTAGCCGTCCTCGCGCTGCGTGCGGTCGGCCCAGAGCAGGAAACCTCCCCCTGCGAGCAGGGCAAGCCCGAACAGGACTCCGATGCTGCCGAGGACTATGAGGATGACGCGACCCGCGCTCATTGGTTCCGAACGACGTCAGCGGGACGATCTCGCGCCGCGCTCCATGCAGCGCGAGACATGGTCGCGACTGGATAGACGACGGCGAAGATGACGCCGAGGTTGACTCATCGCCCCCAACTCGTCAAGGGCGTTGCAAACCCGGCCGGCCTGAATCCCCGCCATACCGGGCACAACCATGCGAAAGGCGCCGTTTCCGACGCCTTCGCAGTAGCCGGGGCGGGATTTGAACCTGCGACCTCCGGGATATGAGCCGCATCGATTGGGTATACGCGTTCCGATGCATTCCGCCGAATGCAGGCTCAAGGCCAGATTGGTCCCGAGACGTTGCATTGAAGCGAAACACAGTGACATGGTTGCGGAAGGCCGATGCTTGCAGAACGCTTGCACTTTGGAATCGCTCCAGCGCTTCGGAGATTAAGAGGCGAGCACTTCGCCTCGGTGCGCAGTCGAGTCTCGCGGAGCGAAAACTGGAGCCGTCCGCCGATGCACTGGATGAACGCCGACCGATGAGTCTTCGCCGTCTGTCGCGTCTGTATCGGTAAACAGGACGAAGGAGGGCCCATGCAACCTCGCGTACTGCTCGACGGCCTGGCCATGCCCGAGTCGCCTCGGTGGCACGACGGCCGTCTCTGGTTCTCGAACTGGGGAACGAGGCAGATCGTCGCCGTCGACCTCGACGGAAACAGCGATGTCGTTGGAGAAGGTCCCGACGGACTTGGTTGGGCGACGAACTGGCTTCCAAATGGACGGCTCCTTATCACAGGCCCAGAGCTGATCCGGGTCGAGGCCGACGGGTCGCGCGTCCGGCACGCCGACCTCAGCCGCATCTCGCCGCTCGGCTGGAGCGAGATCACCGTCGACGGGCGCGGCAACGTCTATGTCAACACCATCAACTTCGACTTCGCCCAGTTCAACGACGTGCTCACCAGTGGACAAGCACCGGGCAAGATCGCGCTCGTCACCCCAGACGGCCAGGCCCGCGAGGTGGCGAACGAGCTCGCCTTCCCGAACGGCATGGTTATCACACCGGACAACAAAACGCTCGTCGTCGCCGAGTCCTTTGCCGCACGCCTCACCGCCTTCGAGATCGCGGAGGACGGCACCTTGTCGAACCGTCGGGTGTGGGCGAACGGGGTCGGCCCGGACGGCA
>DATNOU010000125.1:0-2002 GCA_035601195.1 Gaiellaceae bacterium
CGTCCCGTCCGGAGCGTCCGTATAGGCCGCGCCCGAACCATCATTGATGAACACATGCGCCGTATACGTATGCGTCGTATTAACCGGATTAACAGCCTCCGGCGGACTGATCGTGATATACGCATCCACAAACGTCTTCACCGCGTTGGCGGAGTTCGGCGCCTGCCCGTCCGTTTGGACCGTGAACGGCGCCGAGCCGGAGACCGAGCCGGTCCAGGAGGCGTGCCCGGCCACCTGCCCCGCCGCCTGCGAAGTGAAGGTCACCGACACCTGCCCAGCTGCGTTCGTCGTCAGCGTGAACGGGCCCGCCGGCACCGGAGTCGCACCATTCGAACTTGCCAAGGTAACCGTCACCGGCTGGTTCGCACCCGCCGGCTGCAAGCCGCTGCCCGTGTCGAACAGCAACGTCGCCGTGAACGTGTGCGGCTGACCGACCTCGTTCGTCGCGTTCGGCGCGATCAGGATCGCCGCATTCACCCACAGCTTCTGCGCGTTCGCGCCATCGCCCGCATGCCCGTCGCCCGTCTCACGATGCAACGACACCCCAGCCACCAACACATCCGTGCTCGCATGGATCGTCGTCAACCCCGTCACAGCCGAGGTGATCGTCAATTGGCAGTCACCCGAGGTGCCGACCGTCGCGCACTGATTCGAGCCGACAAACGAACCCGGCCCAGACACAATCGAACCCGTACAGACCGTGCCCGCCGGCGCATTCGCGAACCCATTCCCATCATTGACGTTGACATGACACGTCAACACATGATTCGTGTCCACCCGGTTCGTCGCCGTCGCCGGCGAGATCTGGACGTTGGCGTCGACGACCTGCAGGGGCTCGCAGGCACCGTCGGAAGAAAGGTACGTGTCGTCGCCGAGATAGTGCGCCGTGAACGCCCGGAAGCCGGCCGTGTTCACCGGGAACGCAAAAGCGGTCGCGTCGAAATGACCGCTCGCGTCCAGCGGGCCCACGCTGCCGGAGTTCGCGGCCGGCTGGCCCGAACAGTCGCCGTTCAGGAACCAGTCGATGCTCACGTTGCCGCTCGGCACAGGCGCTCCCTGCTGACCCGTCACGGTGACGAAGTCATGCACCGTCGTCCCCACCGCAACCGCCGTCACGACAGCGTGAGCCGCGTTATGGATGTCGGTCGCGGTCGCCGACGGAAGCTTCTGGACCACCGCGGACGCGCCTGCGGTGTTCTCCTGCGTGTCGGTGGTGCAGTTCGGGCTCGGCGCCGTACAGGTGTTGTTCCAGTTCAGCGTCGCCGTGTCCGCCAGCTGATGGTTCGGCAGGTTGAAGTCGTTCGCCTGCACCGTGTAGTGCGAGAACGGCTTCGTCTGGATCGACGTGCCGAACGGCAACAGACACTCGGTCGCTCCGAGATACGGATCACCTGACGTTCCCGCGCCGCTCCCGCCCGTACAGGAGACCGCACCGTTGAACACCAGCCCCGTCGTGGACAGGATGTTCCCGGTCGCCACGTCCCCGCCCGCGGAATGCACGACGTCGCTGAATCCCGTCACGCGCAAGGTGTCCTGCGCGGTGTCGACCACGTTCAGGATCTGCAGCGAGCAGGTGTACGGATCCCCGATCTCGACCGGGCTCGTACAGCCCTTCGCAAACGCGATCCCGTGAAAATCGTCGGCCAACGCACCCGACACACCAAAAACCATGAATCCGGAGGCCACGATGCATCCAAGCAACGCCCTCCAGCCAACGAACCGCCCCATAGCCGCGCCCCTTCCCCCTTCGTGAATACCTTCCCAGACTGAACTTTACTCAGGTTTCCGACTTTGTCGAGGGTCCCGGGCAGCAGTTTTCGGCGAGAGTCGACCCGCCGGAGACGCCCGCCTCACCCGACCGGATGCAGGTGGGGCGGCCTGTTGGCCGCCCCACCCTGTTGTCTTGTGTTAGCCGGTCGCCTTCGGCTTTTTGTGCGAGACGACCTTCGGCTTCTTCTTCTTCTTCACGACCTTCTTCGGCGTCAGCGGCGCCTTCGTGGTC